>NZ_QRKI01000029.1:1527-32643 GCF_003471885.1 Bacteroides sp. AM16-24 | reverse complement strand
TATTGCTTATTATCCGCACCCAAAAAGTTGCATTTATAAGTTGAACTCAAGAAGTATTCACCTGTAAGAAGTTACTAATGACAAAAAAGAAATTGCCCGTTCGTTTTACGGGTCAGCACTTTACTATTGATAAAGTGCTAATAAAAGATGCAATAAGACAAGCAAATATAAGTAATCAGGATACGGTTTTAGATATTGGGGCAGGCAAGGGGTTTCTTACTGTTCATTTATTAAAAATCGCCAACAATGTTGTTGCTATTGAAAACGACACAGCTTTGGTTGAACATTTACGAAAATTATTTTCTGATGCCCGAAATGTTCAAGTTGTCGGTTGTGATTTTAGGAATTTTGCAGTTCCGAAATTTCCTTTCAAAGTGGTGTCAAATATTCCTTATGGCATTACTTCCGATATTTTCAAAATCCTGATGTTTGAGAGTCTTGGAAATTTTCTGGGAGGTTCCATTGTCCTTCAATTAGAACCTACACAAAAGTTATTTTCGAGGAAGCTTTACAATCCATATACCGTTTTCTATCATACTTTTTTTGATTTGAAACTTGTCTATGAGGTAGGTCCTGAAAGTTTCTTGCCACCGCCAACTGTCAAATCAGCCCTGTTAAACATTAAAAGAAAACACTTATTTTTTGATTTTAAGTTTAAAGCCAAATACTTAGCATTTATTTCCTGTCTGTTAGAGAAACCTGATTTATCTGTAAAAACAGCTTTAAAGTCGATTTTCAGGAAAAGTCAGGTCAGGTCAATTTCGGAAAAATTCGGTTTAAACCTTAATGCTCAAATTGTTTGTTTGTCTCCAAGTCAATGGTTAAACTGTTTTTTGGAAATGCTGGAAGTTGTCCCTGAAAAATTTCATCCTTCGTAGTTCAAAGTCGGGTGGTTGTCAAGATGATTTTTTTGGTTTGGTGTCGTCTTTTTTTAAGCTGCCGCATAACGGCTGGCAAATTGGCGATGGAGCCGACTTTTAGCACAAATGTTGAATAGAATTACTAATCTTCAACATTGCACAAAAGTTCAATAGAAGTACTTCACCGGCTCTATTGCCAATTTGTTTGTTATGTGCCGTTTTATTCCATTTTATACATTTAACAATTGCTGAAACGTAAAGTCGGGTTTAAACATTTCAATTTCGTTTTGAGTTGATTCTTCTTGTGCTTCTTTGCCATAGATAAACATTTGCTGTTCATAATTTTTAACAGCCTCTTCAATGCTATTAAATTTTCCATCGGCTAGATTATCAGACAATATCAAGGCATCCACCAACCCACTATTTACTCCCTGCCCTGCAAAAGGCGGCATCAAATGTGCGGCATCCCCAATCATTGTTATGGGTAATGGGCGCTTGCTTTTCCAAGGCTTTTCTAAAGGAAATATCCGTGTAGCCAATCCTACAAATGACAACGTCGTATGAATCAATTCTTTGTAGCGTTCGTCCCAATCGGAAAATTCTTTCAGAAGAAAATCAACGACACTATTTCTGTTTTGAAAATCTACCTGCGTTTGGTTTTTCCATTCATCAGGTGTTTTAAAACTTATTCCAAAATGCAATGCACCATTATTATTGGGGTTAGCAAATAATAAATTACCTTGGTGAGATGCCATTAGCCGGTTTCCATTGCATAGCTGAAAAAATCCAGGACAGTTTATCTCTGGTTGATGAATATCGGCTTGTATATTGAAAGTACCTGTTTCTTCAACTTCCGTGTCGGTAACAAATTTTCTTACCTTGGACATCCCGCCATTGGCAAGAATAACCAAATCTGCTGTTTCACTCGGTTTATTCTCAAAAGTTAGTGTCCACTTCTTCTTACCAGGTTCAAGCATAACAAGTTTTCTATCCCAAATAACCGTGTCGTTTTCTAAACTATTCAACAAGATAGCCCTTAAGTCATTTCTGTTTATTTCAGGATTGTCAAATCGATTTTCGGGCTTTACATTTTTTGTGGATAAAATATTGCCTTTTTTATCAGCAATATTTACACCCATTGGTAAGGCTAAGTCATAATAAGTTTGTAACAATCCCGCTTTTTTCATTGCTTCCTGACCTGAACCTTTGTGTAGGTCAAGGGTTCCACCAAAAATTCTTGCCTCTCGGTCGTTGTCTCTTTCGTAAACTGAAACGTCTATGCCGTTTTGCTGTAATAATTTTGCCATAGTCAGTCCAACGGGTCCACCACCAATTATTGCAACGTTCTTATCACTAAGTAAATTCATTTGTTTGTCTGTATCTATTCGCATTGTCATTCAAAAATGGCCCATAACAATGGCTCGGCGAATTGGCGAAGTAGCGAAGCTGTATCGAAGATACAAAAGCGGAGCTATTTAGCCAAGTCGCTTGTTGTAAGCAGTCCGCGAAGCGGCGGCTTACGGCAAGCGACGTAAGTCGCCGAGCCATTGTTAGCAAGGAGCGCAGCGGATTGCTAACAACGGTTTGCAGCTATACGCAGGCAGGGATTTTTACCACTAAGCTACCTACGATGAACTGAACTTTAAATTTACCACTTTCCTGTCTTACGAAGCACGAACCCCCTGCTTGCGTATAGGTGATGTTATGCGGTCGGCTTTCATTTTCTCTTCTTTCTCGTTAATTTGTCAAGCAAAGTTACTAAATTTGCAGTCAAGCAATTTCAATTTTTGAATTATGTATTTCAGCAGACCTTGGACTTCTATCTAAGTGATAGGCAGTCCTGAATAAATTCCAATCAATCTTTTAGGGCAAGACAATCAGTCTATGCTTTGTGTGTGCTGTCATTTTTTTTGATGGCATTGCTTTGTCGTAGTTGCTCTGTCGGGTAATACTGTCTATTCACTTCTCTGTGATTTGAATTCAATTCAATACTACATCAAAGGCAAAACCAGACGAAATAGTAACAATTCCTTTAGAAGAATATATGAAAAGTTTATCTAATAATAATCTGCAATAAGAAAAGATTATGAAATCAATATTATATATAATAATTTTATCTGTTATAGCTCCATTGTTTATAGCTTGTTCAGAGGATTTGAACTTATGCGCACAGCAAAATACAGTGGTTGAAACTGATTATTCATGTGATGATGTGATTCTTCAAGAACGTAATCCATCTCTTCCAGATGTTATTACAGGACAACCTTCTTTTGATGAAGAGTTGACAAGAAGTGGTGAGATGATTGGGGGAACTGATAAATATCTAGGTTATGGTTATAAATTGCTTAAGGGGAATTATATACCAAGTGATTTTGATAACTTTACGCATTCCATACTTGATATTGAATCTCTAAAAGAATATGATGAATCATATATTGATGAAAATTATCCTAACTGGAACGACCAGTCATCGTTTGCTTATTATGATTTTAATAATTATACGCATTTTTCATCAATAAGTAAAACTGTGAAAAGTGGATTTTCTTTAAATCTAGGATTTTTTTCTATAGGGAAAAAGAAAACGACAACCGAAACATTTAGAACTTTTATTAATGAATCAAAAGAACAAGCTTATGGGGAAATGAATATATTGTTTGCTCATGGCAAATTTACCTTGTTAAGTTCCAATGGTTCTAATAAAGTGTTTGCAAGGCAGTTTTTAAGAAGGTCTTTTATTAATAATTTATATACCTCTCCTATATCATCTATCATTGATTCATATGGAGATTTTGTTGTTGTTGGTTATTATACAGGTGGAAGAGCTTTTGCGCAATATATGGGTAATGCGGATTCAAATACGAATGTTGAACAGAAAACTAAATCCTTAGAGAAAAATATTAATGCTTCACTTGTATATAAAGGTGATTCACTTAATGGGTCGTTCGGATTTAATGGAAAGGATGGTACTTTTGATTCTACAGTTTACAAAAGACAAGATATATTTATACGTGTAAAAACATTGGGTGGTATTCAAGATGAAACAGGTGTAGTGAATACTACAATGGCACTTAAAGACATAAATATAAACTTGCAATCTTGGAGAAAATCATTAAATGATTCAAAAAATCATACAGTGATTGATTTAATAGAAGAAGGATTATATCCAATGTCGGATTTTGTACTGGAAAGAAACTTTCAAAGACGTTTTGATGATACTTCTAAGGAAATTCTTCTTCCTGTTACAAGACTTTATACTCCGTCTATTACGATTGCAAGAGTATTGACAAAGACATCTGCTTCGGGAGAAAGTTTATATGATGTAGCTGCTGTGTTAACAACAAGACAGGGTGACCAAATAGTATTGAGTAAAAGTAATGCTACGGATGCGGAATTAAGGCAAAATGAAGATGATAATGTTTTTATCAAAAAAGCCCAAATTATATCGGCAGAAATATCAAGGTATTTCAGCTCTGATATTCAGATAAGTTATAATACTAGAAAGCGTATTAATCCTCAAATGCGTTCTCCGCTATGTATGGTTTTGGAGAACTTCAATGAAAAAGGTTTCTGTAAGTACTATCATGAGGCAACTAATATGGAATATTTATACGACCCAACTACCAAACTCTGTTTTTCATTTTTTGCAGATGAAAGAGATGAGAGTTTGCTGGAAGTATATGGTCTTAGTTCATGGGCTTCTAATTTAGTAGAAAAACAGATTTCAATAGCAACATTAGCAAATCTATACACAATTATAGGATTGTAATTTTGAAGTCTGGTATTTATATTAATATAATCTATTTTAATACATGGTACATTATTTTAAACAATCTTGCTTATTAATGCTTTGGGCATTATTTTTAGTAAACATAAGTTTTACAAGTTGTGATGATAAAAATCCAGAGGTACAAATAGGAGAACTTACTCCCCAAAAACTATATCAAACCTCATGGCGTGGTACAGGTCGTTGTGATGCTTGGGTAGTTCCCAATATGGGAGTAGGTATGCAATTTATAGATACTCAATCGGGGAAAGTAAATTGGGAAAGTTACGATGAAATTGATATTACTTACAAAATAGAAGGAAAATATATCATATTTAATAGCAATGCTTTATATTTAGGTGGTGCTCCTTGGGTTATTAAAAGCTATACCCAAAAACATATAACTCTTATACAAAATGAAGCAAGTCCAGATAAAGAGAAAGTAGCTATAATAGAATTAGATAGGATAGATTGATTTCGATTGTATTGTTAAAAGGTATGTATTTGGATGCTCTCTTTTCATATTATAAGTATTTGTTATTATACTGGTATCATTTTTATGAAATGGACATAGGGAAAAGAAGATTCTCGTGTTGCTCTTTCTGGGTTTCGGGGAGTGAAGGATATTAATCACATATTCATATTATTTATATATAATATGGCATTTTGTCCTTCTTCTTTTTCCCTATAGTTTTATGGTATCAATTCTTTGTGTCCGGCTTCCAGCAGCTTTTTGTATTTGGTATCAAAAAGGAGTTCTTCAGGGTGTACCAGGGACGATAATTCGGTATCATTTCATCATGCTATATACGCCCATCAGTGCCAGAACTCCAAAAGAATAGGTATCACAAATTCTTTAAAGTAATATTGGAAAATAAAAGAGAGTATTTTGTACTCTCTTTTATTTTATTAGGGCTGTAATAAATTGATGGCTTTTTGAAGATTAGCTTCTAGCTCTTTTTTAGCGTTTGACATAGCATCCTCATAGTTTTTTTCTGATTGTCTTATAATTTCTATTATAACAGAATTATAATTGGCTTTTTGCGCTTCATCTTCTTCTGTATTAGAAATCAGATAAAACTTTTCACTAAATATTAAATCTATAAAAACATAGTTAGAATAAAAATTCAGCACTTGAAATAAAAGTTTTAGGCTGCCCCCTTTTCCTAGTTCAAGATTTGAAATCGCATTTTGTTTACAGTTCAGCTGTTCTGCTAATTGAGCTTGGGAATATCCTATATGCTCTCGGATTTGCTTTAACCTTGTGCCTAAAATTGGTAATGTAATGTTATACATATTGTTCTATTACTGTTTCTACTTCGTCGTATATTCTCTTAAAGTTTTTTTGCAGTAATTTCTCTCTATTATCTGCTGTCCCAAAGTTATATACTTTTGGCAGTTCTTTGTAGGCTTCTTCTTCTTTCTTAATTTTTTTTAAATCTAAATTGGTTTTGCAATGGTACATCGCTGTTGGAAAATTATCTTCTTGTCCAAAATCTAATGCAACTTGCCCTACTAATGTACCAGCTTGTAATGAAGATATTTTGGATGCCGGGATAACAAAATCCATTTGTTCATTCATATTAATTGTTGTTTCGTTTCTTCTGATAGTAACACCTTCTTTTACTTGCTTAACTTTTCCAAATAGTTTTTGTAGCCAATCTAAAGTTTCAGGAGCTTTAGCTTGCCCGGATAAAGTGTTACCTATAATAGAAGTTATAGTTTTTGCGGTAGCTTTGCCGTATTGTTCTTCTAATTGCGGTAGTTCCTGTAATCCCAAACAAATTGAAACCTTATTGCTACGTGCAGTAGAAAGTAGTGTTGCAAGTTGATAAAAATATAATGTGGGACATTCATCTACTATGATTGAAGTAGGGTAGTTACCTTTTGTATTGACAAGTCTAGTTAATCGGTTAATGATAAGTGCATTTAAAGCACTATTCATGCTTTGTGTTTTAGGGTTATTTGCAATGATAAGATAACTAGGGTCTTTTTTATCTGATACTTTTAAATTGAAATCATTGCCACTAAATACCCAAAAAGATTCTTTAGTAGCCAGTCTTGATAACTGTACTTTTAGACTTGCCATCTGTCCTTCTAATTGGTCCACTGCTCCTGATTTATATGCAGCTTCAAATGGGGAAACTAGTGATTTTAATTCAGGTTCGGAAAAGAGGACTTTAAAAAGTACGTCATATTCTTGATTAAGGAAAGCCAGTACATGCGGTAAATCTGAATATTTGCCATTCTCGTATCTAGACCAAAAATAAATAGAAGCTGCTAACAAGTTTACTGCTGATGTTTTAAAAAAATCGCTATTACCTCCACTTCCTTTGTCGCCTTTTTGTAAACTCTCATATAATGCTTCTGCCGTTTCTGTTGCATCTGCTAGGATTTCTATATATTCTCGTTTCAATGGGTTTATTCTTCTACTATATTCAATATCAGAAAAATTAATGACATTGAACTTGAAATTACTTGGTATTTTTCCTAATTGCTTGTTCTTTTGATAATTATAATATGCAATTTTGGCAAGTTCAGGAAATTTGAAGTCGTAAACAACTTCTGCAAATCCTTTAGCTGAATGTTGTCTTATAAAAGAATTTATAACAGAAAAAGATTTACCACTTCCAGGCGTTCCTATTACGAAAGTTCCACGAAAACAGTTACATATATTCAGCCACCCATTATGCCACTTTCTATTGTAGAAAAACTTCATCGGAATATTGACAGAGAATTCTGTTTCTACCTTGTCTTTAGATTGTTCAAAGCTTTCATTCTCTATATTAAATCTATCTTTCATAAAGTTTGATTTAATACGTTTGGAAATGTTATCTAGAGCTGAATTTATTAATGTCGCTCCAATTATTGATAGTATAATGTAAGCTATATTATACCATTCTAAACTAGTTTCTCCTTTTTCTTTAAAGAAAAGAAAGCATATACTTCCAAAGAACATTATGAATCCAAAGATTAAAGGAAAAATGATTTGTTTAGTCGGGTCTAATTCTAAATCCTTTTTTGAACGTGTTCCAATGCAAGTAACCATTATAATAAAGAATGTAAATAGTTTACTATAAAGAATATTAGAATAGATAGGAATTTTTGCCATTTTTGATAATAAGGGCATAATTTGTTCACTAAAGGGAAAATGAACAAATAGTAGAATCTCTATGCAAACAGTTATATAAATGAATGCTTGCATGAATCCATATAGTTTTTGTAATTCTTTGCTTTCTTCCATGATTTAATCGGGTATTTTAACTTTTTCAGGTTCCTCACATTGAAAAGCCTTGAAATCTTCTATAGCTAATTTCAAGTCTTCTAAAAAATTGCTATTGCAACCTTTTTCTACTGCTATCTGGTAATATGCTTCCATTGCTTGGACGGAACAAATATCTGTTCCGCATATTACAAAAGCTGGAATGTCTTCTAATAGGCACTTGTGTAATAATCTTTTTTGGTCTTTCATTTTATTAATTCAAATGAAAATACCACTCTTTTATGCAGTGAGAGTGGTATTGGTTTTTATTTTTTGGTATCATAATAATGTTCTCTTATCGTCCATGCCGGGCAGAACCCGGAAAAGTACGGTATCAAATACCTTCCCGGTTTCTCTCCAGTGCAGGCAGAAAAGGTATCAATTCTACTGGTAATTTTCCTGTCCGAATATATGTTGAACCATTGCATAATTTTCACCACTGTTAGACTTATGCAGCTTATCATCAATAAAAATTTTTACTTCGACTGTCTTAGGTAGCTGTAAATTTTCAAGGTTTTCTTCATCTTTAGGTATAGGGTAGGCAGATAGCCATAAATATGTTCCTTGTTTGGCTTCTTGCTCAAATGTGAATGGACTTTCTACAATAGTTTCTTTGGCAGCTTCTTCGGGAGCTTCGGAAGAAATATCTACTCCTACTGTATAATGTATTAGAAGTTTGAAATTTTCTGGGTCGCTTACGGTAGCTTCATAACGTACTTTTCCTGTATCTCCTGTAGGTGGAGTATCAGGGTCGTTGTTATCGTCTTTATTGCATCCAGACAACATAAGGCTTAAACCAATCATTACTAATGATAAATACTTTTTCATATTGTTTCTTTTAAATAGTTGATAATTCAATGTGTATCGTTCCATTTGCAGCATTATATGCTACTTCCTCAATATTGGTGAACCGTCTTATTGATTCTTTCCATTCTTCTGTTTGTGGATTGTGGTAATATTCTTCTTCTAATAGACTTATCAAATTATTTATTTGTTTGTCAGATAGATAAATCTTTTCTCCAACCCTTGGAACTACAGGTAATTGGATTGGTATAGAAATATTGTTCACACCATCTATAGGAATATGGATGTTTATTTCTATCATAGCCATTTCATGTTTAGTATATTTTTGGACGGCTTAAATTTAACAACTTCCTTTTCTGGAACTTCTACAGGTTCTCCAGTTGCCGGATTTCTAGCTATCCGAGCTGGCTGAATAATCTTTTTGAAAGTACCAAAATCTTTTATAGAAACATCTTTTTCTCTTAGATTTTGAGATAATTCTTTGAAAAAACTATCAATTATTTCTGCTACTTCTTTTGTTGGTTTATTTGCCTTTTCAGCAACCATTTTGATTAAATCAGTCTTATTCATTTGCATATCAATAATATTTAATTACTTAAATCACTTAAACAAATTTCAGGAATAATTTGGGTATAGTCTTCTGTATCTGGTCTATAATGTATTGATTCAACTATATTGACCTCACAGATAACATCATATACCCATGCTTTAAAATTCCCTTCTAAATCATCTTCACCATCATTGAATTTATTAAAATCACTTTTAGCTTCATCTGTTAGATATTCTAATAAATTTTGATAGGTAAATTCATTCTGAAACATTATAATGTGAGGTGAAATTTCTTCGCCTATCCTTGGAAGATGCGGAAAATTCCAATCACCCTTTACCTTCATTCCTCTCTCTTTAAAAAAATGGCTATAAATTATAAATTCTATTTTCATATTAGTTTTATTTTAAAATCATCGTTCAGTACAAGCTTTCTTTCCATCGGTTGCCCGTTTTTATCATGAAATCCAGTTAACACAGGTGTTTCTTTTTTCTCGCAAAGTTCTATTGCTTCTTCGGGAGTTATAGAACGTCCTGACATTTCACGCCAAATGACAAAATCACATTTTATGGCTTCATTTCTATAGTTGGAACAATTATAGGCTTTTTTGTTTATATATAAGTTTCCTCCACACTTAGGACACTTACACAATGTATTGTCAAAAGAAATATCTAAGTTCTCTGTTAGAACCAGCCGTGAAGAAAAATCATTTCCTTCTCTTGATTTAAATCCAGTCATAAACGGTGTTTTTTTTCCTCTGGCAAGTATTTCTGCTGCTTCCAATGGTATTTCTCTTTGTGCAATAGTTTTGGGTATATAGAGGTTACAAACTCTGTTGTTGTCCTTGTCCTTTTGTGAATACCCTTTACAAGCATATCCATTTAGTAAAATTTCAATTTCTCTACCACACACAGGACACGGAGTTTCTAATACTTCATTTACGAAAGAAGGAATAACGATTCCATTTTCGATAGTCAGATATGCAGAAAAAGGAACTCCTTTTTTATTATGGAAGTCATGAAATATATCTGTTTTCCCTGTTGTTATTAATTGCCTGGCTATTTCTTCTGTAATCTCTTTTCCCCAATATGAATGATAAATATTAAATGTACATTTGTCATTCATGTTTTTGAAGTAATTACAGGAATATCCTAAACTGCCTTTCATTATGTGTCCTTTCTGGCAAATAGGGCATAAGCCTAAATCTTTGATTGTATCATTATCCATTTAATATCCTCCTTTACTAATCCATTTAATACCGTTTAAAATATTATCTACTTTTTGTTTCCCACTATTTACATATTTAAATTGTCCGGGTACAAGTGTTTTTAGTACTCCAGCCCTTTTAGCGGATTTCATTTGTCGGCATACAGCGTATGCAAGTCCTCGCATTCGTCTAAGTTCATTGACCACATGAATACATAAATCTATCCTTTGCTTATTATCCATAAGATTTTTTTCACCGCCTTGCAATGCTATATTGTTTATGTATATCATTAAATCTACACTTCGACTGATAAGCTCATACTCTGTTTTTGCAATTATGGTTAATAATTTAGGGTCTCCAACTGCATATTTAGCTGCTTCGGATTGGTATTTAGCTATGTCTCTAGCTAAGGTTGAAGCATAAATAATATCTTTTCCATTTTTCACAACTGCATTAACTGTAGAAAGATAGTTGTATGTCTTCTCCTGTAAGGATTGAATTTGATTCATTTTTTGTTGGATTAAAATTTGAAAGTTGCGGATTTTTGTTTCCTCACTTTGTATGTCTTTCAATACACCTTGTTGCTCCTGATGGGAATAAACCAATGTTCCAATCATTACCGGGTCAATGACAATAGATTGTGCTAGTCCTTTTATGTTGCCTAACAGTAACATTAGGGAAAAAAATAAAAGCACTCTTTTCATATCATTATCTGTTTGTAAATTCATATATTCCTTTTTTCTTTTTTTGTTCTTCTACTCTATTTCTGATGGTTTGAATTATATCACTATTAGCTTTAAGACCATTCATCAGTAGTTCTGGTGTTGATTTATCGCCAGAATAAATGTAGATATTGGTGTTGTTTATTAAAGACTGGATAAAACTTTGCTTTTCTTCATAATCATATACACGATATAATTCTATGTAGTTAATCCTTTTTGAAAGCACTCCTTGATATATTTTTATTTGCTCTCTAGTTATAATCCATTTTGTACAAAGTAACATTGAAATATATCTGTAGAAAATTATAAATATCAACAATACTAATATCGTTCCACTGATAAATTTTAATAATTCATGTTCTCTTATATATTTACTAAAAATGAATACGAAAATCGCTAATGTGATTAAAAGGAAATTCTTCATTAACCAATATCGGAATTTAGGCTTTAATATAATATCATCAGAAGCTATGTTTGTTCCATCATTCATAACTTAATACTTTTTTTTTGTTCATGTTGTTTCATTAGAATTTCATTGAAATCTTTTGCTTTTTCTGCTTTATGAGAAATCATAGGAGCTATTATTTTGCTTTTTTCCCTAAAACTTTCTAGTGAAACGTCATTTTTGTTAATAGTGAATTCTCTACCCTTAGTTTTAAACAGCACATCATCTTTATTTTCTTTTATTGTCATTTCTGTATTACTAATGATTCCAGACACTTTAATGTCATACAAATTACCGTTTAAATCATTATCAAAACAGGTATGTACTTTAGCTTGTGGGTATCGCAATAAAGTGTTTTTTATTTGATTAACTGAAATGTACCCTCCTACACTACAAAAAACACTTTCTTCTAATTTGATTTTGTTAGCATTGAGCTGATAGAAGCTCATAGCATCTAAAGCGGATTCTGCAAAGTATATATGTTTTGCCATTTGGGGGTGTGGGCAAAAATCAGCAATCCAAAGCGAGTTACTTTTATCACCTCCGGCAGCCATTCCTTTGAATCCATAGTTTCTTAATTCGTAATTTGTTACTTTGTTGTCTTTATCTTTTGGATTAATATAGGGAAAACCTATATTATAATAATTGCCGTTTCCTTGTAAGTCTTTAACCCTTGTGATAAATGGTAGAAACTTTTCTACGACTTGATGATTTATATTTCTTTCATTTGTGAGAAATCTTAAATCAGCGAGTGTAGTAGGAAATTCTTTATATCTATCTCTGTCAAAAGATTTGTTTTCTGCTTTTACAACTTTGAATGCTTCATATTTAGGACTATAAGGCTCATTTGCGTAATGTCCTAAAATCATATTGATTCGCACAAATGTATTTTGATGTTGGAATTGTGGGAAGTCGTTAATATGATTTTTGATGAACTGAATTAAATCTCCACCTTTATAATTCCTATCATAGTAGTGTTCTTGTACACTATGAGGATTCTTGATGATGATTTCATCCAACTTGTTACCTGCTCCGTCTGTCAGTTTAAAAACAGGCGAAACCTTTCCTTTGCTAATGTCTTGTTTATATCCTAAATCTTCAAGTATTTGAATGATGGATATTTTAGCCTTATAATCGTCAAATGTTAGCATAATATTATAGTTTCATTGTTGGAGTATCATTATTTTTTCCGTAGGTTCTACCATATCCGAGAATAGATGCTTCTTGCTTCGCTGTTGCTTTAATAGAACTATCTATTTTATCCATTTGGGTAGATATTTGTTCTCCGACAGTTTGTTTAGTAGCTTCCCTAGAGCTGGAATATGTTTTTTCTACTTCCTTGTAAGAAGCATAATCTTTAGAAAGTTTATGTTTCTCTAAAAAGGCAGCCATTTCGGTGGGTTTATCTTTAAAAATTTCATCAATCCCTTTAGCTCCTTTTTGGGCTACAAACTCTAATCTTTCTTTATCAGATATATATCTTTCTTTCCCTATTGTTTGTTCTTTCTTTTCAGTCGCTTTAATTTCTATAGTATTTGCATCTTTGATTGATAATCCATTTCTGGCATTCAAATCTAGTTTTACTTTTGCAGCTTTGTTTAGTTCCTCGTTTACAATGGTAATTTCTTTTCCATTTTTGAGATTTTCTTGCTGCATAGGAGTAAGCTCTATTCCTCCAAGTTTTTGGGGAATATGAATGTCTTTTGCTTTTATTGATACTATCTCATTAGTATCTTTGTCACGTTGGTGCAATGTTCTTTCTCCTTTTGAATTAGTCTTTACTACGACATTATCAGCTTTTAGGGCTTTTATTTCATCCTTAGTAAAGGATAAATCATTTTTTATTTCTTGTCGTTTAGGAATGAGCAAGATAGCAATCCCAGCGATTGGGTAAACTACTGTAATAGCTGCGATTGCTAGTTTTCTAGCATTGATACCATCAATTTTGATGCGTTTACCTTCTTCTTTGAAATCAATTTCGTTGGTTTTTAATTTAGATTTATTTTCAGGTGTATTCTCGGCTGTTATATATTTAAGAGTTGTTGCTTTCCCCTCAAAATGGAGTTTTCCATTTTCTGTTTTATAAGACACTTTTTCATTGTCTAGAAGTGTTCTATTACCGGGAGTATCTTCAATGGAAAAATTTAGCATACCTGTTTTTTTCCCATTTTTGATGTTTGCAATATCTTCGGGGCTTAAATTTTCCGGTTTAACTCCTACTTCATTAAACTTGTTCCAGTCTATATCAACATATGAACCTTTACCATCTAGGGTTTGGTTTTGTTCATAAGCATATCGATAAAGGTCTTCTCCTTTATATGCAATTTTATTTTCAAGGTCAATGACTGTAAATCCGTCTTTATATCCTTCATTCTTGTTAGTACCTTGTTTTATATCATCCCATTTTATAATTGCAACATTGTGGTTTTCTCGTAAATATTGGCTATATTCTTGGAAATTATTGCTAGCTTGTTCTTTATCAAAGAAACTGATTATTCTTTCTTTAGATTGCTCTAATAAAGATTCTCTATTATCTCCTAAATTGCCAAGTTTAAGTGTATTCAGTGGATAAGTATATGTTTCATTACCTTTGGAAAAGGTAATATCACCATTCCGATATTCTTCTGAATATCCAAGAATTGCTGCTATTGCTCGGAATTGTCCGGCATTTTCATAACTATATTGCAAAGCTTCAAATTTTTTCTTTTCTTCCATTTTATAATTTGAATTTATGTTCTACTTTAGATTGCGATTCATTTCCAAGTGTTGTTTTTTGTCCTTTCATGTATTCTATATATTCATTTCTGTTTTTATCAGTATGAATAGTTCCTATAATTTGTGGGTTATGCCGGTCATAAGCTATTTTCTGTTTCTGCTCGAAGTCTAGGAATTTTATTCCTCTTGGATTATTTAAATCTAATCTTATGGCAATTTTTTCTTTGTCAACATTCAAAATTAATTCCTTACCTGATTTTAGAGTTTCCTTTTGTTGCTTATCCAGCTCAACACCTTTTATGTTTGAAGGTATTGAAATACTTTTGATTTTTGTTTTAAGCAATTCGTTTGTTTCAGGGTCTAATTGTACGAGATATTTTTCATTGTTAATAGTTTTTGTTATTATCTCGTTATCTTGAAGTCGTTCTAACTCCTTTGGTTTAAGGTTTATATCATTCATTATTTCTGGTCTGACTGGATGAACTTTAACGCCAGCATTGTTGCTATCTTTCCAGTACAAACTTATTTTTCCTTTCATACTTATTTCTTCTCCATTATTATCGTGAAAAGAAAGGTCTAGTAAACTGGTTCTCTTTCCAGATAATAGAGCTGTGATATTTGCCTTATCCAAAGACCATATCTGTTTTTTTGATATTCCTATTAGTTCTAATTCTTTATATGGAATATCATTTTCATTAAAAATAGCTTGCTTTTTATCCATGTAATGTATATTTTTGCTCAAAAGTAATAAAAATATCAATATGAAGAATAAATTTATCATGTTTTTTACTTATTCATTGTTTTTTTCAGTGAATGGCTACTGTCAGTTTAATACGGTATTACAGAAAAAGGATATTCCTAAAGCGGAACCTGTATTAGCAACGACAGAAAATAAATTGATAGAAGAAAAAGAAAAGGCTGTTGTCGTCAATGATGCTTTGACTACAGAACGACTTGCATACTGGAAGCAAAGAAGGTATTTATCTTTGCCCATTGATTCAATGGTGATAACTTCCCATTATGGTAAAAGAAAAGACCCATTTACTGGAAAAATAGCAAATCATAGAGGGATAGACCTTAAAGGCAACAACGACTATGTTTATTCGATAATGCCGGGAATGGTTGTAAAAACAGGAAAAAATAAAGGGTTGGGCAATTATGTAGAAGTGCGTCATGGTGATTTTACTTCTATCTATGGGCATTTATACAGTGTGCTTGTAAATGCGAAACAAGCTGTTGAAGCTGGGCAACCAATAGGCATTAGTGGAAGTACCGGGCGCAGCACAGGAGAACACTTACATTTTCAAATGGAATACAAAGATAAAACTATAGACCCTAAGCCAATTCTTGATTATATTAATGAGGTAATCAGAACCGTTAAAGGACAAATTTCACAGCAAATAGATAATGAGTTAAGACGCAAATAAATAGAAAAAGAGGATTGGAAAAGCCAGTCCTCTCTTTTTGGAAGAATCAGAAGAAACCTTTTTTTAATCCTTTTTCTTGTCTTTGAACTTTTTCTAGTGAAGATTGAAGTTGTGACAGAGCTTCTTTCATTCCTTTTTTTACTTCAGGATTCGTTACGGATTCAATAAGCTCTTTTCCTCTTTGAATGTTAGTGTTAAGTATTTCTTTATTCTTCATCTGTTTTGAACGACTTTCATCTATAAAAATAGATGGCATACTTTTGCAACTCCATTCACCATTTACTAGATTGAAATCTTTAATTCTTTCTTTCGCTAAGTAGGTGTGGATAGAAATCTTATCTACAGCCTTATCACTGTATAATTGATTTGCAGATTTCATTAGTCCATTTACGGCTTTGTTATGTGAATCAATATCGGCTAATCGTCCTTGTCCTTTACTTAGTACTTCTTCTTGATACCTGTTGTAAAGTCCTAGTTGGGTAAACTCCTTGGGGGCTGCAATAATATATGCTTCAACTCTAAATCCTGCATCTTTAAATTTTTGTGCTGTCTTTAAAGGTACATCTGGATTTCTCATAGTTCCTTCTATAATAATATTGCATTTCCGTTTAATGGCTTCTTCTATTAGTCTTTCTGTAAAAACGCTAGAAAAAATCTGGGTTTCAATGGGGTATTTAATAGGGTCTTTTATTAGTTCCTTATTGGGGTGAAACTGTCTGTAAAGGTCACCATTAACAGTGAGAAAATCTAAGTTAGGATGGTCTTTCTTTGCAACATTTATAAGAGTGCTTTTTCCGCAAGCTGGTTGTCCACCTAAGATTATAGCAATAGGCTTTTGTGATGATATATTGATGTCCTCAAATAAGCCATCTTTTTTTTGTTCAAAGATGGCTTCTACTTCATAGCGTTGCATAATATGCTTTCAATTTAGGTGCGTAATAGTTTTGTATCTTATCCATGACTGATAAGCGCACATTTTCAGAAACTTCAAACTGCAACAATCCATTTGCTATTTTTTCTTCTGTGTTGAGAACAGAAAGTTCTTTTTGCAGTATTTTTTTTCTGTTTTCATCCTTCTCTTCTGATATTTCATCTATCTTCATCATGCGGAGTGTCCCGATAATGTCGAGCGCAACATCCAAGCTCATTTCTTTATTCATGGTTCATTATAGTTTTATGATTTATACTTCAATAGATTCTGTGAATTTTAATAATGGAATAACTTTCACTGTATGAAATGAAAGTTGGTTAAAAAGCTTATGGGTCTTTAGCATTTCAATCGCTGCATCAGCCGTAACAACACCTTGTTCATAAAGCCGGATTGTTGCATATAACTGGTCATTGGCAACGGGTCCCATTATTAAATCATAGCTGTTTTTTCCTTTTCCTCTGCGGTTATTAACTACAAACTCCAGCCACTCTTTTGTAGCCCCATCAAATCGAAGGACTGAAAACTCTCTATCAAGAATATTATCGGGGACTTCATAAACTGAAACGACCGCTTTTTTACCATGTTCCCGATTTCTTTTGAGTATTGCCCACTTCTTAGCCTGTTCAAAATTAGTTGTCGTATAGAATCCTTTTCCAAAGTCAGTAGCTTTACGCCCTTTCTGTATATTAGGGGATTTGACGGTAACTGTTGAGCCGTGATATAGTTTCATGCCTTTTTATTGATATAAGTTATTATAGTATCTAATATATACTCTGTATCTTGTGTGTGCAGCATTTCAAAATTTTCATATAGAAATTCAAAAATGCCATGATTGGAAAACAGCAAAAGAGTTTCTTTAGCACTTATATTTTTAGTTTCCCTGTAATTTTCAGCACAAAACATTTGAAAAAGCAATATCTTTGGATTGTCCTTTTGTACTTTCTTCTGTTCTGTTTTCTCTTTTTCTAATGCTTCATAAAGTGATAATGTACTTGAATACCATAGTTTTGTGTTCTCGTCCAATAATGCCTTGTACAAATTGGAAGAATATATATAGTATAACGCATCTTCTAAAGGTAGCGTTTTTCTTTTCATGACTGTATCAACCAATTCTCTCATAACAAATGGGAGCATAGCCGAACCAAGTTCATTTTGATATGTTTGATTAGTTTCCATAACTATTTATTTTCTAATTTTATATAGCTATCTTGCTGATGTCTTTAGCAAAGATAGAGAAAAAACAATCATCATAGACCTATTGTATTGATTAGTTTGTAAATAGGTTCTTTGTATTTCTTTAGATTTTTAATTTGTATAACATACTTATTGATTCCTAACTCATTAAAGATTTCTGCGTACATTTTTATTATGGATTTTCTGTAGTAGATGGTTAATCCTACTATTGCAATGCAAATAAAAATCAAATAGACTAGTTCACTATACGCATAGATTGCTAATACAAAAATTCCACCCATAGCCCATAAAAAGCTACTTAAAAGAAATCTTAAGATATTCATGATTTTGTTTGCTGTTCTTTATACTGGCAGCCAAACCAGCTTTAAAAGTTTATTTATCTCTTTATTTTCAATACTCAAAGATAGTAATTTTCTATAAATGTCGCAAATAATAGGACAATTATTTTTGTTAAAAATGGTTTTAGGTTTATAGACTGCCGAAGTTTTATTTTTCCCTAAAGTTTTTGGTATCATAATAATGTTCTCTTATCGTCCATGCCGGGCAGAACCCGGGAAAGTACGGTATCAAATACCTTCCCGGTTTCTCTCCAGTGCAGGCAGAAAAGGTATCAATTAGATGCAATCCTTTTGCTGATGGGCGATAGTTCCTGAATGGTGTCGGTATCGTTTCTTTTATGATGCAGCCGTTTTTCTGTATTCAGATATAGAGAGAAACGACACAAAGAACTTTAGGGAAAAGAAGATTCTTCGTGTTGCTCTTTCTGGAAGTGGAGTATATTAATCATATATTATATGTTTATAGGTTCATATATTATATATTCATATATTATTTATATATAGTGTTTTCTCTTTGTTCTTTTTCCCTAATGTTTTATGGTATCAATTTTTTGTGTCCGGCTTCCGGCAGCTTTTTGTATTTGGTATCAAAAGGTCGTTCTGCAGGGTGTGCCAGGAATGATAATTCGGTATCATTTCATCATGCCATGTTTGCCCATCAGTGCCGGAACTCCGAAAAGTACGGTATCAATTTCTTTCCAGACTATAAAACAAAGACCGAGAGTTTTACCTCCCGGTCTTTGTTAATAGAAATCTCTCTTTTTAATATTCATCATTTGTGATAAATATTTCTACTCTCCTATTTTTAGCACGTCCAGCTTCACTTGTATTGTCTGCAATGGGTTCGCTATATCCTTTTCCATCTTCTGTTATGTTGTTTGTTTCTATACCAGCGGTTCTAAGGTAATTTCCTACTGCTGCTGCTCTATTTTTAGAAAGTATGATATTGTATTGTTTTTCTCCTATATTGTCAGTATGCCCAATTATTTTAATCTTAGTATTGGGTATTTCACTAATGATATTACATAAGTCAGAAAGCATTTTTTGAGCTTCTTCATTTAATTCATATGAATCAAATTTGAATAGGATTTCACTTTGAGCTGTTGCTTTAAACTGTTCTTTTCCATTTTTATCTTTATAGCTGGAGATTGATAAGCCATCAATAGCTTTTAGTTTATTTCTTCTAGCTTCTATCTTTTCTTGGATAGCTTTATCTCTTTCCTCTTTAACTAATTTTGCACTTCCACCAACTATTGAAGCGGTTGAATAGTTACTATTATTTTCTATCATGTCTTTTTCTTTGTCGCTTAGTTCAGCGTTACTGAAAGTTATCATATGCGTTGAAGTACATGCGGTAAAAAATGTAACAACGAAGGCTGCTAGTATAATTATTTTCTTTTTCATGATTATCTTATTGCTATAATAGGTCTGATTTTAAATGAATTTCTTTTGCTTGTACTGGTTGCTCTTCCTTTTGTTAATGAAGAAATTAGTGCAAACACTTTAGGAGTATCTTTTCCTGCTCCATCTTCTGTAGAACTCCAGTACCAACCATCAAAGTGCGTTCCTCCAATGATTGAGAAAGAAGAATATACCTTTTCAAGATTATTAGAGATTGCTTTGTTTTGTGCGATAGAGCCAATAAACCAACCTGTAACACCTTTTGGTGCGTATTCTATAGCTTTTTGAGCTGCTGGATAAGCTAAACTATCTTTTATAGCAAAGTTCATTATTGCGGCAGTATTAGCTGCTCCATCAAAGCTGTTTTCATCTTCCGAAACATTAGCTATATCCTCGTCTGTATCTATTAAAGGATTTTCTTCTAAATCTTCTAATGAAACGGCATAAGCGGTTTCTTTTATATCAGGATTATTCCCATCATTACACCAAAATACAACTCCAATGGCTTCTTTTTCATTGGGTGAAAAAAGTGAGGGATGCACTATACTTCCATCACTACATAAGATACTACCCGGCTGTAATGATGTGTCTATAATATCTTCGTGTTTTGTACATGATGATATTACCCCTATAATGGATAATAGAATTATATATATTTTTTTCATACTTAATTATTTATTGGAAATTTGACACCTACTAATAATCCATTTCGGAAATGGTCACGTGTCCAAAAGACAAAATCATTTTTTTGCATTACAAAGACTTGCATTCCATTTCTAAATGAATAGCTATATTCTAAACCTATATCAATGGAAGCCTGAAACCCTTTTCTGTTAGCTCCTAAATCTGCTCCAAACCGCCATCTTAAATTACTGTTTTTGCCTCGTGAGATTGTAGGTTTATATGCTGCACCTATGCCGAATGTTTTATAGCTCCAGAAACTATCAGAGCATACCTTATTACATACCGGGCATTTATCATATGCTGTAGCTAAATCAATATATAGTTCATAAGCATTGTGATATTTACCTTCAAACTCCAGCCCTACAACTGCATTGACGGTATTTTTCCATTGCCAACCTCCTGAAATATTAAAAAACTTATCACCATCACCAGCCATTGACTTTAGGGAAAAAAATAAGGTGATAACAAGAAATGCTATTCTTTTCATAATCGTAAAATTTTATTCAGTAAAAGCATCTGCATGAAGAATGTCTGCATAATCAATTCTTAATGTTATAGTACGTCCTGAAATCTGTTTTTCAGATATTTCTATGGTAAGAACTTTTTCGTCTGGGAAAGTAAATTTTTCAAAGACAAAAATATTTCGATAGTTCTTCTTGAAAACAAGATTCTTATTAACTTGCATCAATGGAAGTATTTCTATAGATTGAAAATTAGTAGCCTTTGTTTGTTTTTTATCTTCTATTTTGAAGCGTATTTGGTCTATATCATATCGTATTTTTGTTTTATTAATCATAGAAATATCAATAAAGAAATACTTATCTAATGTGTAGATATTGTTTAGTACAATTTTCATTAGGTTACTTTTACTGGAAACATCATAGAATTTATTTTTTGAAATAAACATTCTATGTGCGTAATCATACATTTGTGCTTTGGTTAAGTTCACTTCTGGATTCATATAGCTACGTAAATCAGCATAAGGGATATTAAAGCGAGTGTATGCTTTTGCTAAATCGCTACTATATACTAGCATATATTGTACGAAAAATCTTTCTGTAACAATGGTGATAACTCCACTAGCTCCTTCTTTTGTGGGCTTTATTCTAAGAGAGTTACCAGTAGGAATATCGCCAACAATATCATTGACTGATATATCAACATATTTTATATCTTCCATAGCTATAAAATGCGTTGAAACATCTTTGTTGACGTATATAACCTTTAGTTCTTCTGGGTTTTCACCTGCAAGCTCGATGTTTTCTCCAATAGGGGTGTTCTGTGCATTTCCTGTAATAACAGAAACCATTGTGCATAATGCAATAAAAATCTTTCTCATATTATTGTTCTTTATCTTTGTTGTTTACTAAAAAAACTTGTGTGTTATATTTTAATTTGGCTTTGTTTTTTTTGATGTTTTTGGAAAGAGCTTGGGTTGTACTACGGTAAGCATCTTGTAAAGCACCTAAAGCGAATTGTTCTACTCCTTCTGATTGGCTGTTCATTTGTATAGTTTGGCTTCCTATTTGCGCTCCAACATCTTTACTCAAATCTCTAAAAGCTGATGAAGGAACAAAGAAACCTTCTTGTCCGTCATTATCATATACAGATAAATCTACTTTCATTTGTCTGCCATCAACCATTATAGAGGAAATATTAATGTGTACTCTTTGAGCTTTAAAGCCAGATACATTCCCATATAGGTAAGTGCCTTTAGTTAAAAGAGCGTCATTAATCATTATATCATCTAGAAGCCGTATGCGTACTCGGCTACCATCTGTTACTTTTAAAGTTTCATCTAATATAGCTGTGATTAGTGAAGTTTTTTGTTCTTTCCCTACAGTATTAAAATATACTTCTGCGGGATTTTTCGCTTTTACAACTTCTATAGCCTTTTCTTTTGGCTTTTCATCTTGTTTTTTTTGAGGTGTTCTAGGACGTGGATTTTGTAATGAATCTATATAAGCCATTTGCATTTTAAAAAGCTCCATTTCTTCTTGCATCTTGGATTTTTCAGGAGCTTTCCTAGTTTCTGTTTGACTTGATTCATCTATAGTAGGAAATCCTTTTATTTGTTGTTCCAATTCCTTTTCTCGGATTCTAGAAGCTTGATTTAAACTGTCAATTTGCCTTATTTCATCATTGGAGTAAAGAGAACCAGAACTTTCAATTTCGCTAACTTCTTCTTCTTTATCTATGGTTTGTATTGATGAATAATCAGAAGATTTATTGAAAGCTCCTTTGAGTGATTCAAATTTACTTTTTATCTCTCTTTTTTCTAAATTAGCATCAGGAATATCAAGATTTAATTCTTCCGTTTCTACTAATGTAGTTTCTTCTGCTGGGGCAGAGTTTATCATATCCTTAACTAGCCATCCTATCCCTAGAATAAAAGGTAGGATGAGTATCGGAATGATGTACTTAGGCTTTTTAATATCAATCTGTTTCATACGCTATTTATTTAATTTATTGTATAAATTTTTTATTCGTATAGTGTCTTCTGGAGTTAATTTCCCATTTTTTCTTAGCTCATTAATTTCATTTTGCATTTTAATCACTTCTAACAAGTCGTGAACTCCTACTTGTTTTTTTTGTAGGGTACTATCAATGTTAATTTGTACTTTGCTTTTTTCTTCGTTGAAAACTTGCATTGGCTTTCTTTCTGGACGCATTACTAATGATAGAATTGTGACGAAAGAAAGGAATGAAATCGTAATTCCAAACATAGCTTTACGGTGTATATCAGCCCACGCCAATAAGCGTTCACAAGCGTTATTAACTCCGAACTTTTGAAATATTTTAGTAAGAAGAACAACTGTAGCTTGCTCGGCTTTAGTCTTGATACTTTCTTTTCTATCATTCTTTTTATGTTTAAACAGTTTCATTAGAAATTCTTTTTTACTTTATAATCTAGGTCTTTGTTTAGTATCGTTTTCCAATCTGTGATAATAAGTCCATGAGGATTATTTTCAGTACGTGGAATTTGTCTTAATTTCCCTGTAGTTACAAGTTGCCTTTTTAGAATAGAGGTTTCTCGCTCTATACGTTGGATGCCATAGTACTCAAAAGATAGGTTGTTCATGTCCACCTTGATACTATCTGTCATAATTGTTACTGTTGCAGAACTCGCTAATATGGTGTTGAAATATCCTTTTTCTTTTAAATTATTATATTGTTTTAATCCGCTATCATCAATTAGATACATGGCTTTTTCCATGTTGTATTTTATAAATTCATCGTCTGGTGGTAATGTGAAAAATAAAGTGTGGAATAGATTTATGTGGCTCTTACATTCGACTTCCAAGTTGACTTCTGTACCAGTTTGTTTTACTAGTACAGGGACATCATTATCCAAAACATATATTTTTTTTCTTTCAGCTTTTACTAAAGAGAAACAAAAGGCTAGTACCATACCTGAAATAACTATACTAGTTGCAAAACAGCCAATGGATAAAATTCCGGCTAATTTGATTTTATTTTCTAAGTTTTTAATAATCATGATTATGTGAATTTAAAATTTAATGAATCTTTTTACATAGCTGCACTGGCTCCACCTGTAGCCGGAGCTGCTACAGCTTTGGTTGCGATGGCTGCTCCTCCAACCATGCCTCCTACTGCTTGCCCTACTCCAGTTGTACTTACAATCCATGTAGAAACAAAAGGTATTGTAAGCATGGCAAATGCTCCAAGTAATGCTGTAAGAAGGAAGCTATTGACACCTCCAGAGGTCATTCCGACATACATGACAAATGCAGCTTCATTTCTAAGCGCATATTCTAAAATTTCAATTTCTCTTTCTATCCCATATTGCATTACTACTAAAGAAATTGATAATACTATATATGCAATACATGAATATAAACTAACACTGACAAAACGAGCTATCCATTGTATATAAGCATCCCGAAATGCAGGTAAAACAGAGAATGCAAAAGCTAGTGGACCAAGAATAACTAATATTCCTGTGAATATGATTTGTAGGAAAAAGACAAAATAGGTACATACTTGCCAAAAAGTAACGACAATAAATTCAATGATATTAAACATTATCATTTTAACCTTAGCGACTACATATACATATAATCCAGCTATCTTGTCTCCAATAGCTGAGAAGTCTATACTAAAATCATACCATTTCTTATCCTTAACTTCATTTTCGGCTCTTTCAACTTCTAATGAAGTATGTAATAACTCTACTGCTACGCTATCAATGAGTGCATATCTATTACGAGAAAGTAATTCTACTTCTTCTATCTGATTCGTAAACATAGCCTTGCTTCGTGCTGTTAATAACTCTCCGGGATAACTGATTAGATTAATAAAGGGAATCCAGAACATAAGAACCAATCCCAGTGCGAATGGACGCAATAACGGGATAATCTCTAATTTTTTATCTCCACTCATCATTTTGAAGCTTTCTACTCCAAAATATAACAACATAAAGATTGCTGCCAATGCTTGTGCATCCGCAATAAAT
This sequence comes from Bacteroides sp. AM16-24, assembly GCF_003471885.1. NCBI lineage: Bacteria > Pseudomonadati > Bacteroidota > Bacteroidia > Bacteroidales > Bacteroidaceae > Bacteroides > Bacteroides sp. AM16-24. Next base: position 7,866 of record NZ_QRKI01000029.1, on the reverse strand, counting down.
TCTCCGAATAGAACAGTTGTTTTATCTCTTAGTCCATCAAATAATTCAAATAAGAATTTATCTATTAACTCATTCATGGCTCATTATTGTTTTATTTATATTATTCAATCTTGTTATTAATGAAAGAACCTCTATTAGTTCTTTATCAAAATCTAAATAGGCTTCCCTTTTTTTAGAGTTACTCATATGTGAATCATGGATTATATCTATGTTCTTTTTTATTCTAGTAACTTCATCAGTTATAACTTCAACATGTTCTTTATTACCGCCATTAGAAGAATATTCGACAAGTTTTTTATTTATATCATTAAGAATATCATTTCTACGATTTTTAGTTAAAGTATATTGATAATCAATTTCTTTATCTCCAAATTTGAAGAGTTCCTGTCTATATATGGTATCAACATTATACCCTTCTTTTTCTGTTTCTGATTTATTGTACTCTACGGCTGCCATCATGGGAATTTCTTGTAACTGGAAATTACGTCTATCTTCCTTCCCGTATTTGTCGTGTAACCCTAAGCCCGGCAAAGGAATTTTAATACCCAAAACCTTTTTATACCATATCCAGTAATGATACCATTCTGGTTGTAGTCGTACTCTATCCATAAATTCCATATTATTAAGCACGCTCCATTTCCCTTTATCCTTTACAGGCATTTGGGAATAGGTATTAGAAGTACCAATAATCAACATTAGGGAAAAAAATAAAAGCACTCTTTTCATATTATCTTTTAGGTTTTACTTTATAATTCTGTAATAAATCATCAACTAATTTTGAACGATTATCTTTGTATTTAAATACCCCCGGAGCTAATGTTTGTAATACTCCATTTCTTTTTGCTGTTTTCATCTGTCGGCATACAGCGTATGCTATACCTCTCATGTTTCTTAGTTCATTAATAACATACTTAAGCAAGTCTATTCTTTGCTTATTATCCATAAGGTTTACATCTGTCCCGACAATAGCGACCTGATAAATGTATTGTGTCAAATCCGCAGTGCGATTTACTAATTCTAGCTCTGTTTTTGCTGACACCAATAATAAAGCCGGGTCACCTACAGCAAGTTCAACCATTTGTTTTTGATATTTACCAATATCTGCTGCAATATCAGTGCAGTAGATAATATCTTTTCCTGTTTTTATGATGGCTTCTACAGATTTTAGGCTATTATAAAATTTGCTTTGGAAAAATTCAATCTGAACCATTTTTTCACTGATTTGTTTTTGTATAAGGCTTATTTGAGCTTCATTCTCTTTCACTTTAGAGAAAGAAGTATGTTGCACCTTATGATTAGCTATAAGTGTTTCCATACAGGTTATATCCAAGACTGCCTTTTGCGAATATGCAACTTGGGTTAAAGTAGATGCTACCACTAAAATAAATAGGATTTTCTTCATGATATTATCTTTAACGGTTTGTAATCCATTTGTATTTATCTAGGATATACTTATATAATGGTTGTTCCCCTATGATGTTAAGTATATCTTTTAGGCTTCCATCATCGGAGTGATACCCTAGTACCTTATTGACTTGTAAAACCCAATCCATATTTTTTAATTTGGAAGATTTTAGGTCTATTATAAAATTATCCAATCCTGTTTGGAAACTACCATAAATGATATGATAATATCCAACAGCATCTTTTTCAATTCGTTCTGTAGTAAATGTGAAATATTCGTGTAGAGAAACCTCTACTCCAAATACATTTCCATAATTTCCTCTTTTTATAAATACTTCATTAAACCGATTACGGTTTTCTTTATTGGGAAGTTGATTTATGGTAAATATTTGCTTTTGATTTACTTCCGTTAGGGATAAAAGATTTGCTATTTCTTGATATTTGTCTATAAATTTACTTTGGTCTAATAGGCATATAATATCGGAGTTGCTGATTATAGAGTTTTTGACTACAGGATTACTAATTATGTCCTCCAGTTCTTGAGTAACAACCATTGCCATACCCCAAAATTTACGAACTGTTTTATACAAATAGAGTATATAGCCAGCCATCATAGGGCTAGCTATGGCTTTCCATGCTTCTTCAATTATTAATGCCTTTCTGTTCTTTTTTAATCTCATTTTTTGAATAAAAACGTCCATAATAATTAAGGTTACTATTGGAAATAATTCAGGGTCATCTTTAATTGCATCAATTTCAAAAACTATAAAGGGTTCTTCAAAAAGGGAAGTGTCAAAATCCTCATTAAGAGTTTTTTCTAACTGTCCTCCTTTATAGAATTTTTTTAATAGAAACTTATAGTTAGTAATATCAAAATCAATTTTGTTCTCTTTGCAAATGATAGGTATAATGCGTAGGGAAAATTCGTAGAAAGAGTTAAAAGATAAGCTTTCAACTTTTATTTCTTTCAATATATCTTCCTTCTTCTGGATTCGTCTTTCTATTATAGAAAGTAATCTAGTTTCAGGATTATCAAGCTCTTGGCGTGTAAAGCCTTTTTCGATGAGAATGTTTTGTATCGCTTTTTCTGCGTTGGTTTTTTCTCCGCCTTCTCCTTTTTCTACTAGTTGCTGTAATTTCTCTATTTTTTCGGAAAGTATCTTGCGTTCTTCTTTTTCCCTTTCGTTTTCAAATTCTTCTTCATTGACTTGAAATTCGAGTAGTAAATTTTCACGTATGGCTTCTTTTTCCGCATCTGAATAACCATTAAAGGGATGAAAGTAGAAAGAATAGTATTTTTCTATGGTAATATCCATAATTTCTTCTTCTTGCTTTTTGACCTCACCATTTGCACCTTTCCATATCAGGAAAATTAATGATTTAAGAAAGTTTTTCTTTTCTACATTATACTCTTCTTCAGTAATTCGGAAAGGATTCATAGATATAGGCTTGCTTTCAGAATAAGTAATGTATTTGCCATGATAGTATTCGCACATTCCTGAATAACTATGCCCTGTATCTACCAATACAATATCAGTGTTATCTAAAACCCATTGTCTTACTTTGGAGTTGACATAGAAAGACTTACCAGAACCACTTGGACCTAAAACAAAGAAGTTGGAGTTATTTGTATATTTTTTCTCACCTTCTTTCCCGGACATATCTATTCCAACAGGCAATCCTTGTCTGTCTGTAAAATAAGTAAGAAAAGGGCTGTTTTCTGTTACTTGTAATTTTTCCTTGAACAAAAGACAAATTGCAGCATCGGAAGTTGTTAGAAATTTGTCATAACTGTTTAGGTTGATTGCGTTTCCTGGCAGTGCACATTCGAATAATTCTAATTGGTTGAAGCATTGTTTATTAATAATAATGCCACAATCAAAAAGAGATGTTTCAACATAGTTGATAGCCTTACTAATATCATCAAGACCAGCAAGAATTATATTATAATGTGCATATACAAGCATTTGCCCTTCTCTGGCAATATCCGACTGCACTCGTTCTATGTCTTCTACACATAAATCATTTGCAGGGTCAGGCATTCCTTTATGTTTTTTCTTTTTGCCTTCTAATTTGTTTGCTTCGTTTCGTTGGTCTGGAATATTTATTACTTGATTATAGATAATTGTGTCTATACCTGGTGTATCATGCAAAAAAGAGAGTAAGTCAACAGGAAACCTTAGCCCAATATTGACCTCTTTATATGGTTTTATAACAGAAGGAAAATTAACTTCGTCAATATCTACAAGAGAAATGCACTGTACGTTTTTTTCTCCAATTATAAGATTTTCTTCTCTTGCTTTGATATTTTTTAGGCTTACTGTTTGCTGATTGAAATTGATAGATAGAAATCTTTTTATATATATTTCTATTTCATTTTCATTTAATAGTTTAGCTCTTATTCCTCTGTTAGCGAATAGTCCTAATACTTTTGTGATGTTTCTAATAAAAGTATCAAACCTTCGAGGGTCAAAAGAAAAGAATTTAGACCTTTCTACTTCTCCTGTAATAACAAGATAAGTAGAAATATCAGTATATATTCGTCCTTTAAAATGTTCAAAATAACGATTTGATAAATAGTCGTTCTTCCTATTCTGGGGTGGTAAAAATGATTTTTTACATAGAATATCCTGTTTTTGTATTGTATATCCAGTTCCTAATACTTTGAGGATATTAGTAAATAAGTGGTGAAAATCATAGTAAGCATCCATATCTGCTGAATACTGTATTATAGGATTTTCACATTTAATGATAACAGAATAGTCGCCCCTTCGGTTATAGAATATAGGAGTATTGTCTATTGTTTCAATACCAATATAAGGAGCTTCAAATTCACTTTTCTTTTTCATAAGCTTTATTTTTTTCTATCTCTTATAAAAGTGCGTGATACTATATATATGCCTTTTCGTTTATCTTTCCTGTGAAGCCCTTTTCTTTGTAATTGCGATGTTATTCCTAACCCTCCAAACATAACTATTACAAGAGTTATACCTCCCCACATAAAAGAAGCCAGAGTAGAAACAATAGCACATAAAAGTAAAGCACTAATAATACAAGCTCCACCGATATATATGAACTTGCCTTTAAATCCTTTGAAAATAAGGGGCTTTTGTAGCCCCTTATATACATTGTAACTTGGATACTCTTTCGACATATTAGATTCCGAAGAATGCTTTTACGACAACACCTGATACAACCAGAAAGATACATGACCCCATCCAGCCCATAACAGCCTTTTGTACATCTTGGTCACCAGAGTTCCATTTTAAATAAACTCGCACTGCTCCAACTAATCCTACTAGACCTCCTAGTATCATCATCATGTTTCCTAGGGGGTCCATGTAGGTTGCAAGTTCAGAACTAGCTGCATCAATTCCCGCAGCACCTTGTGCAAAAGTGTTAGTTACTACCATTATGCTAATGGCTAAAGCGAATGCTCTTTGAGCAATTTTTGAAAAAAACTTTTTCATTTGAATAAAAATTAGTTGTTTATTTGTTAAAATTTACGTGTGAAAACATGCTTTTCCCTTTAGCAAGAAGTTGTTCCATTGGAATACCTTGTGTTTCAACTTCCATTTCAATAGATTCATTTACAGATACATAATTCTGTTCAGATTCTTTTTTTTCATCTTCTTTTTCGTATGAGCCTGTTTCAAAATCTTCATCTACAACTTTGTGAGGTATTTCTTCTTCCTCTCCTATTGAAATAATTTCTTCTTCTTCACCTGTATTGGTTTTGCTTTGCTTTAGGAAAGCATCATACAGGATGTTTGCAGCGTAGTAAACTACATAAATGGCAAATACAGCCATGATAAATTGTGAATAACTCATATTCTTAAATTTAAAAGTTTCATTAATCGACCCTTTTTCTGTACTTTTGATTTATAATAGTACTAGAGGTAATAACAGGGGGGAAAGCCCTAGTTTAAAATAGTTTCGCGAATAGTTGAATTTATGAAACTTGGATTTAAATAAAATGGAGATAATAGGCTACGCTCGTGTTTCAACGAGGGAACAGAATTTAGATTTGCAGCTAGATGCTTTAAAAGAAGCCGGATGCAAACTTATATTTGAGGAAAAAGTATCAGGAGTAAAGGATAGACCCGAATTAGATAAAGCCCTTGCATATTTGCGAGAAGGTGATACTTTTGTTATCTGGAAGCTAGATAGATTAGGACGTTCTTTGAAAGATTTAGTTTATATAGTTGATTGTTTGCAGAAAAGAAAAATTGCATTCAAAAGCATAGTTGATGGTATTGATACTAATAGTGCTTTAGGAAGATGTCAATTTGGAATTTTTGCTTCATTGGCTGAATATGAACGTGAAATAATAGTAGAACGAACTAGGGCTGGATTACAAGCTGCAAAAGAACGAGGGAAACTTACGGGACGACCTATAGGGTTATCGGAAGATGCAAAGAGAAAAGCTATAGCAGCAAAGCGTTTATATGAAAATCGGGATTATTCTATAGATGAAATATGTAGAATTTTACACATTGGAAGTAAGGCTACTTTGTATAGGTATTTACGTTATGAAAAAGTAAGATTGATGAATAGAAGAAATAAATAGGGCGTTACCTTTCAGGTCGGGCTTTTCGCTGCAAGTCCTCGCTACGCTGTGGGCTTTCCGCTGCAATCCCTAACGCATTTTCCCACCCACCCTTCTAAGGTATATCCAATGCTTTGCTTTTTTCACCGCTTCTATGAAGCACCTACAAAAGCAAGGCATTGGATATTCGGTTTTATAGACTTCATGTTCCCTAAAGGGAATATTCCGTTTATAAAACCTTATCTCTCACCCAAAATATATAAAACTTTAGGGAAAAGATAATACGTTAAAAATCAGCCGATTATAAACTATTTTTAACAAAAATAATTGTCTTATTATTTGCGACATTTATAGAAAATTACTATCTTTGAGTATTGAAAATAAAG
>NZ_QRKI01000029.1:0-1517 GCF_003471885.1 Bacteroides sp. AM16-24 | reverse complement strand
ATTTGCGACATTTATAGAAAATTACTATCTTTGAGTATTGAAAATAAAGAGATAAATAAACTTTTAAAGCTGGTTTGGCTGCCAGTATAAAGAACAGCAAACAAAATTATGAAATCTACTTTTGATAAAAATGCAGAGAAGTTTGTAAACCTTATGGTTGAAAAAATTGAAAGCTTGTCTATGAATTGGCAAAAACCTTGGTTCTCTAAAGTCAACTCTAAACAGAACTTTTTACCACAAAATTTAACAGGTCGTACTTATAGTGGTGGAAACGCTTTTTTACTTTATTTTTTGTGTGAAAAATATAATTATCAAACTCCTGTTTTTTTGACATTCAATCAAGCACGAAACGAAGGTATTAATGTTCTAAAAGGTGCTGTTGCTTTTCCTGTTTATTATACATTATTTTGTGCTTATCATCGTCAGACAAATGAAAAAATTTCATATGATGAATATAACAAATTATCAGAAGAAGAACAAAAAGAATACCGTTTAGCAGCTTATACAAAATATTTCCAAGTTTTTAATTTAGACCAAACAAACTTTGCGGAAAAATATCCCAATAGATGGGATATATTAAAGGCTAAATTTTCAGGAGAGGAACAGCCACAAGAAGAGAAAGAAATGTATGTAAATCCAATACTTGATGAAATGAATAAGAATCAAAATTGGGTATGTCCTATTCAAACGGTTTCTAGTGATAGTGCGTTTTATTCAATATCAAATGATAGCATTACTTTACCTTTAAAGAGCCAATTTAAGGACGGAGAAAGTTTTTATGGTACAGAATTACATGAAATGGGACATAGTACAGGTGTTAAAAATAGACTAAATCGAAAAGGATTTTATGAAAATGATAAATTCAATTATGGGCGTGAAGAACTTGTAGCAGAATTAATATCGGCTTTGTCTGGTGTATATTTGGGTATTTCTGTAACCGTCAGAGAAGAAAATGCGGCTTATTTAAAATCATGGTGCAAAGCAATAAAAGAAGAACCTAAATTTTTATTTACTGTATTGGCAGATGCTATTAAAGGTAGTAAATTCATAGCCCAGCATCTAAATATAAGGCTAGATGTGGAAGAAGTTGAAGAAGAGAAAAATACAAAGGTTGCTTAAAGGTTCCTTCCCCCCTCATTGGGGGGAGTTCTTTTTTCAAACGCCAAAAAAGAACCAAAAAGGCTTAATCGCTTCACTTTGTTACGCTCCAATAGTTTTGCTATCGGTAAACCCACCCACCCTTCTAAGGTATGTTTCTTTATCCCTTCTGCAATCCTTAGTAAAGTTCCACTACCTTTTAGGTAACTCCACTTTAGTAAGCATTGCAGAAGCGGAAACATGACGCAAATTAAAATACATTCTCACTTTGAGAATACATTTTAATGCGTCTTGTTGTCTAACCCAATAAGAACTATAGGGAAAGAAATTGATACCGTACTTTTCGGAGTTCCGGCACTGATGGGTAAACATGGCATGATGAAATGATACCGAATTATCATTCCTGGCACACCCTGCAG
>NZ_QRKI01000028.1:33900-34592 GCF_003471885.1 Bacteroides sp. AM16-24 | reverse complement strand
ACCAGAGGCAAAGTAGCCGAAGGAGTACTGCCACCGGTACCGTCTACGATAGAAAAATCATCCTTGAACTTACGGGGGAAGCTACCGTCAGCATTCTGGAGACGGAGGAAACTGTCCAGAATTACTTTCAGACGTTTCTCCCATTCGGGATGTTTACGCTTGTGTTGCTTCTCGTAAGCCAGATAATTCAAAATGGCATACACACCTTCCGATTGACGGCGGATACTGAGCTTAGGCTCTTTAAAATCACGGTTATAATGGACAACCTCATTGAAAAAGCCCGCAGGAGAGAAACCGCTTGAAAGATAAGTATCAAAGATACTGTTAGCACTGTTCACAAGTTCAGGACGGTTCTGCTGGAAACCGTATTCCAATGCATTGAAAGCATTTAGCAATGTACGGCCCACAAAACCGACTTCAGCAACATCAGTACTGGCACAGGTGGCTGTCTTCAGCTCAACGCCCGAATAGTAATGGGTAGGAGTAGTATTCACATAACTCTCTACAAAGAAGTTGCTCAGAACATCTTTCATACGATCCACTGTATAGGGGGTATTGACCGGTTGGGGACGGTTCGTGTCATAGCAGTACTCCCAGGTACGTTGTACGCACTCGGAGAAGTCGGCAACGGCAATCTCCGACAGTTCCCAGGTCAGGGTAATGCTATCACCCTTGCGAAGCAGCTGGAAAGC
>NZ_QRKI01000028.1:0-33890 GCF_003471885.1 Bacteroides sp. AM16-24 | reverse complement strand
CAGGGTAATGCTATCACCCTTGCGAAGCAGCTGGAAAGCCTCAACGGAAGGGGCAAGAGTCAGTTTACGGATATAAGTCTTGGGAGCTTCCTTATAAGGGAAACCATAGGAAAGGACAGTCATGCCACCTATGTTCTCGAAGCCGGTATAGCCGATGGAAGTCTCACCGGAGACAATAACCTCGCCTTCTTTGTGAGTAGCCAAAGCCTCCTTGTCAAACTTGTCAATACGGATGACTGACATGGACTTGCCTTTACTTGAATTGAAGGCGGCAGTCAGAGGAGTACTCAGACGGTCTTCGCGTACCAGCCAGCTATCCGAGGTATGGAAAGAAGGGGCCTTTTCGGGAGAACGAAGATTCTGGCGGTACCAGAAACCGGGCATATAGAACTGGCAATCGGAATGACGGTATCCGGTTTTTATTTGCTCGCCATAATTGAAATAAACAGTATCCAAGGCCGTGATGACAACGTTAATACGCTGCTTGCCATCTTTATCAACTACCTGGCGGGTAATAACCAATGGCAACTGCTCGGAAGAGTGGCAGGTATACACACCGTCCTGCTGCTTCTGGAGAGTCAGTGAATAGTGCTGGGCGTCATTGCCCGGAACTTTTAAAGAAATGGAAACATTCTCAGGAGTATAATTTGCTGCTCCTATATTTGCAATGCCCGCAGAAAGCATTATCCCTAAAAACAATCTTTTTAACCTCATATTCAATCTTCATTTTACTATTCTACATTTCAGGTCTTTCAGCTTCTATCGACGGAGAATTGCCGGTCACTGATGGCCATCCGTCCTTCCAATTCACCTTATCCATCATCAGCACGCGACCTCCGGGATTTTTAGTACTCACTGCATGATAGAACATCCAGTCATTACCTGCTTTATCCGTTACAATCTCTGAATTATGCCCGGTACCTACAAAAGCATCATTCTTATGAATTAACACTTCATGGTGGTTATCCAGCATCTTCTTACCGCTTTTATCAACATAAGGTCCAAAAAGCTTCTTCGAACGACCTACAACTGTAGTATAAGTGCTCTTCAATCCTTCACAACAAGTACCTATGGATGCAAAGAAATAATAATAGCCATCTTTTTTATGAATATATGTTCCTTCATAGGCTGTCCCCGCTACCTGACGGAGTTTAGCACCTTTCTTTATAGAAAGTCCGTCATCCGACAGTTCAATACCATAAATTCCACGGAAACTACCCCAGAAGAGATATTTCTTTCCTCCATCCTCCATATAGAAAGGATCTATGGAATTCTGCACATTGATTTCATTGCTACGGAACATTTTCCCATGATCCTTAAAAGGGCCTTTAGGCTTATCGGCAGTAGCACATCCGATGCCACAAGTCCACTCACCTCCCCAAACGGACATGGAATAATAAAGTACATATTTATCACCTATTTTATTGATATCAGGAGCCCATAATCCTCCTTTGGGTTCAAAATTCGGCCGAGTGCTTTTAGTAAAAGCAGTACCCACATATTCCCACTTCATCAAGTCTTTCGAACGATGAATAGGCAGGTTTCGAATATCTTCAGTGGCATACAGGTAATAGTATCCATCCTCCCCTTTGATAATAGAAGGATCAGGTAAACTATAGTTTATAACCGGATTCTGATAACTCTTGACGGGCTTTCCCGCCATAAGCAGACAGCTTATGGCGAGAAAAGCTCCTATTAACAATATTTTCTGCATATATTCACTATTACTATTTACAAACCGGTGCTTCTGCTTCGGTAGATGGACTATTACCAGCAATTACCGGCCAATCATTCTCCCAAACAATCCGGTCGATCATCAGATAACGTCCTTTGCTTGGAGTGTGTCTGTCGTAACTGTGATACAACATCCACTCATTACCTTCGCTATCCGTCACAATCTCCGAGTTATGGCCAGGACCTACAAAGCGATCATTAGCTCTGATAAGAACCTCATATTTATTATCAAGCATTGATTCTCCATTCTTATTCACGTAGGGGCCTAAGAAAGAAGTAGAACGTCCGACAACAGTAGTATATGTACTCAACATTGAGTTACAACATGAACCTACAGATGCAAACATATAGTAATAATCACCACGCTTATGGATGTAAGGTGCTTCAAAAGCAGTACCCGCAACCTGTACTCTTTCTTTCTTTGCAGTTGCAAGGTCGGGATATACTCTTGTTCCGTCAGCATTCAATTTTACTGCATAAAGACCATTAAAACTACCCCAAACCAGCCATTTCTGTCCATTATCCTCAAAAAAGCAAGGATCGATAGAGTTTCTTACATTAATCTCATTTGAAGTAAATAACTTACCCTTTCCATCAACAGATATATCCAATGAGAAAGGACCTTCGGGAGAATCTGCAGAAGCAATTCCAATGCCGGCAGATGCAGGTTTACCCATAGCAGACATAGCATAATACAGAATGTATTTATCACCAATCTTCTCAATGTCCGGAGCCCATACTGCCGCACCAGATTCAGTAACAAACGAAGGTTTCTTCTCAAACATTTTACCACCATCTGTCCAATGGATCAAATCTGTTGATTTGCGGATTACAGATGTGTTGGTAGCATATACATAGAACGAATGATCGTTTTCTTTCCAAACTGTCGGATCAGCCGCACTGTAGTTAGTCAGCGGGTTTGAATAAGGGTTGTTATAAACCGGCTTTTTATTATTATCATCATCCGAACAGGATGCCAAGGCTCCTGTCAGAGCCAAGGCAAACAATATATATTTACTTCTCATAATCAATTATTATATCTTTTTTCAAGTTCTTCTACAGGAATATTATCTTCATAACCATCGTAACCGTAGTTCTGATTGATACGACCTTGAGTATTGGAAGCTATGGCATTACGCGGAATAGGCCACAATACATGATAAGGCTCTATAATGAATGCATTGGTAGAATAAAAGTACTTTTCTGCAAAGAAGTTGTTTTTTTCCATCATACGGTCATAGTACCAATTCTTCTCAGAGAATTTATCAAGAGAATATCCGTCTATGCCTTTTTCAGCCATCAAGTAAGCGATACGCGTCAATTCAGTCTTGCGGTGGTCTTCAAAGAACAGCTCACGGGCACGCTCGTCCAGAATATCATCCAACGTAACGGTCGGCAGTTCCGGAGCATTCACACGACGGCGGATTTCATTCACATCCTTAGCTGCCAGATCTTGCTCACCCATCCACCAGTAGGCCTCAGCCCTGTTCAGATAAGTCTCTGCCAGACGGAAGATGTACTGGTCAGTGAAACCACCCTCCGGTGCATTACCTCCGGCTTTTTGGTCATCCTTGTCAATCAGTACTTTCACAATTGGGAAGGAGAAGTAACAGCGCATGGTGTCCGAACAGTAAGCAGGATCCACCGGTTGCCCGAAGTACTTGGCACTACCTCCCTTTGCTGGCGGATTGTTATATACGATACGCGACTTGTCGAACCAGTTGTTGGGGTTGTGGCGCATATCATCACCGCAGTCTTTCCACAGATAATACTGCGCATAGTTGGTAGGACGAACCTTAGCCAATCCGCGACCCAGATATTCCAGTTGCTCGTATCCGTCATAGACACCCTTATTATCAGTACATCCTTTCTTGCCATCGGGAGTCTTCACCTTGTTATCATACCAACGCGGCACGAAAGTTTTCTTACGGCTGGATCCTCCTCCAGAAGAGCAGCCATCCAGACCGTAGATTTCCTGCCCGATCATGATGCCCTCCTTATTTTCCATGAGACTGATATTCTCTTCCTGGAAAAGATCATTGTAAACATCTTTAGTCTTGTCATCTGCATTGATTCCGAAACGCTCAGTCATCAGATGCAGACCATAATCATTGATGCAGCGGGTAGTGGCGGCCACAGCCTGCTTGAAGTCGCCCATTGCCAGGCATATCTTGGCAAGCAGGTGCTCACCGGCAGCTCTGTTCACAGCACCACGAACCACCTCTTTGGGTAACCATTGTACTGCATACTCCATATCTTTCTTGATGTTGGCGAGAATAGTCTTGCGCGACACTGTATTGAAGTCCAACTTGGCACCAGTGATTTCTTCATCAATCCAGGGGATGTCGCCAAACTGGTGCACCAACAGGTAGTACCAATAGGCACGATGGAAATACCCTTCGGCCAAACATGCGTTGCGATCCTCTTCCGTAGCCATTCCCTGCGCCTCGGGAGTACGGGTAATGACAGTGTTGGCATACTTGATGCCATTCCAGCCAAACACCCAATAACGGAGGTGCAAATGCATGTTGGTGGTAGGAGTCAACTGGGTCACCATATTGTGGATTTCCTTAGTCTCGGGACCGCCCATCACAGCCAAGTCGGACCAAGCATACTCATACACGGCAAAAGACTCACAGTTGCTGGCATTGAAAGCGTTTCCAAACCATTCAAAATTCATCTGCTTACGGCAGAGGCGGAGCATGGTTTCCACACCATCCTTATCCACAAAGGTGTTCTCAGGTGTCAGGAATGACATTGCCTTCGGATCCAGGTCGACACAACCGGACAGTCCGGCAGCTATCAGGCAAGTGGCCAGACCTTTTACTATATATCTCTTTGTTTTCATGTTGAATCTCTTTATTTAAAATATTTATTCTGTCAAGATTATAAGGTTACATTCACACCGAATGTCCAGATGCGCGGAGTAATGGCTTTCGTCAAGGGATCTGAAGTTCTCCACTTGGAAATGACAAATGCATTATCCACATTGATGCTGAAACGCAAGTTGTCAATCATGAACTTGTTGACCAGCTTCTTGGGGAAAGTGTAGGACAAAGCCATATTCTGCATCCGCAAGTAGTTTCTCTTCTCGTAGATGTTCACACCCGGGTTGCTCGAGTCTGAACCCAAACGGGCATACTTGTTATTGGGGGCCCAAGGAGTCCAGTATTCGGTCCATACGGAATTGGAAGTATCATAGAAACGATTAGTCTCATTTCTTGGTTGGTTATCGATATCCATCCAGCCGAACTCGCCACGCAATACAAACGAGAAATTGATGCATTTGAAGAGATCCAGATCACTGCTCAGCGTCATGCGATGCTTCGGAGTTTTAGTGCCTAACCAAAGTTTATCATCGTCGTTGATTTTACCGTCTTTATTGACATCCAACAATTTCGGGTCACCCGGTTGCTTGCCATATTTGTCCGCTTCCAATTCTTCACCCAGCTGCCATACACCTATCCACTTATAGTCATAGATTTCATCAATGGCGTGTCCGATATACCAGCCGTTTTGCACGTCGTCATCCTCACGTTGTCCGATGACATTACCGTCTGCATCCAGCACATCAACCATATCACCATACAAATGTTTAATTTCATTCTTATTGGTAGAGTAAGTAAATGTGGTGCTCCAACGTACATTCCGGGAGTTCACATTTACACTTGATAAAGTCAATTCAGCGCCCCGGTTAGCAAGTTCTCCCAAGTTGGAAGCAATCTTACCATATCCTGAAATTTCAGGCATAGCACGGTCCATCAGCAAATCATTTGTCTTATTCTTATAAAGTTCTACAGAACCACTCAATCGGTTGTTGAACAATCCGAAATCAACACCAAAGTTGAATCCAGTAGTAGTTTCCCACTTCAGATTTCTGTTGGCCAAACTTGAAGGATATACACCTTTATAATTTACAGCATCTTGGATAACATTGGTAATGGTTAGTCGTGAGAAAGCTGCGTAGCGACCAATATCACGGTTACCGGTCTGTCCCCAGGAAAGACGCAGTTTCAGGTTGTTGATCCACTTCACATCTTTCAAAAACTTCTCTTCAGAGATGCGCCATCCGGCAGCTACCGTAGAGAACACACCGAAAGGGTTATTCTGACCAAAGGCGGAGAAACCGTCACGACGAACAGAGCCGGTTAGCAAATAACGATCCATCAAAGAGTAATTCAAACGCCACAACAAACCATTACCGGTTTGCATTTCATCATTTGAGCTTACTGTAGGAGTGATACCGGCCTGAATGGCATGAAAGCCCAAAGCACCGTTAGGTTGGAAACCTTCATTGTTTCCGGTACTTTGCCAATTCTGATATTTTTCAGCAGTATATACGAAAGTAAAATCGAGATTATGTACTTTAGCAAAAGTGCGGTTCCACTTCAACATATTGTCAATGCTCCATTCGTAGTCAGAATAATCTACGCGTTTTGCCTTACCGCCTGCCGCTACACCCGGCTTGATGTCAGAATCGAAGTAGTAGTCTTTTCTCCAACCATAACGGATATTGAAAGTTGTCTGCCAAGAGAAGCCGTACGGAAGGGTCAGTTTACCGTAGATACTTGAGTTGAAAGTTTGCGTGCGGTAGTATTTTTCATCTACCGAGCGATTCAGCAATGCATTATTAACACGGTTGTCATCCCAAGGATTGATCTTGATGCTGCCGTCAGCCTCATACACATCACCAAACGGACTGGATGCCCTGGCGTTTCCTGTATCTGCTTTGATTTCATCCGAACCCTTATGGGTGAATTGTGCATTCAAACCGAAATTCAGCCATTTCGTAATTTCCGTATCCAAATTCACACGTGAACGGGAGGCACGATACTGGTCACCCACCACGATACCGTCGTTGTTCGTATAGCCCAACGATACATAATAATTGGTTCTTTCCGTCTTACCGGAAACAGAAGCGTTGTAGTCCTGTCTCACTCCAGTCTGATAGACAAGATCCATCCAGTCAACAAACTTACCGGCCTTGTAGTTCTGTATTTCAATAGGATTGAAGTTCAGACGCTGCATCCAAGTTTCAGTGTAGTCACCCGAGAAAGAAGGGTCATAGGCAGCCCATTCGTCGCGTGACACACCCTCGGGCAAGTTATCGGGGTTGTCATAGTAACCCTGGCCCTTCTGCTTATCACCCGGTGTAAAGTAGTCAATGGTCTTATAGTAATCCATACGACGTTGCATATACTGCTGGGCAGTAGGCATTTCAGGCATAAAGGTTGCCTGCGACACACCGATTTTTGTACTTACATTAATAATAGGCTTTTCAGAAGTACCTTTTTTGGTATTAATAAGGATAACACCTGCCGAACCTTTAGAACCATAAATGGCAGTAGAGCTGGCATCCTTCAGGATATCCATACTTTCAATATCATTCGGATTAATATCTCCAATATTACCATAGAATACAACACCGTCTAAGACGATCAGAGGAGAAGTACTGGCTTTCAATGACTGCTTACCACGGATCAGAAGTCCGGAAGCACCACCACCAGCTTCGGTAGAGGGAGTGATGTGTACACCAGGAACTGCACCGACCAAGAAGTCAAGAGCATTTGTTGCAGCTCTGTTTTTAGTAACTTCTTCACCAATGTGCGCCACGGCACCTGTTACGTCTTTTCTCTTCATCGTACCATAACCCACCACCACAACTTCTTCCAACAACTTAGAGTCTTCAGCCAACGTAACATTCAAAGTTTTGGTGTTAGCATCAATTGTTTTTTCCTGGGTTTGATAACCGATGAATGAAAATACTAAAGTAGCCTTCTGCGCAGGAACGCTCAATGAATATTTACCGTCCAAATCGGTAATTGTTCCCAAAGTAGCATTACCCTTTACAGTTACGTTTACTCCAATAACTGTTTCGCCCGTGGCATCTTTAACAACACCCGTGACAATTCTGCCCGACTGGGCCTGAACATAAACCGTAGAGATCAGGAAGAGGAGTACCATCCTAACCCTTGCATCAGAAAAGAATCTTAAAATCTTCTGCTTCATAATATTAAATTTAAAAAAATTGAAAGACTGTCTTGTGCTTCAAAGCACGACAAAAGTAGAGATTCAGTTAGATAATAGGTAACAAAGTTATCTCTAAAAAGAGAAAAAACGTCTCAAATTAGCGGTCTGATAGGCGCAAAACAATGGTAGACACAAAATTATCAATAATGAGACGAATATCTTATTTAGGTATCTCAGAAATTAATAACACAACTACTTTACCACCCTACCACATATTGTTCATAACCGTGTAAAAATGAGTGAAATGCCTTCCATTTATTTATCTAAATTTATTACCAGCGAAGCAGCAAAAACGTAACTATTTGATTATGAGTATATATAAATAGAGACTATCTCAGTCGTATACTTAGGGTACCTCAGTCGTATACCGAGATACCCTAAGTATACGACTGAGGTACCCTAAATATATGTTTTGGGTTAGGTATTTGCTTTTCGTAAAAAAATATTCCTTTGTCGTTTGGCTCATATCCCTACAGTTATGAAGCTCAGGATGACGGATACTACTGGCTATCAAAAGCGAACTGATAAATCATCACTTCATTCATATCCGCTCAGTAATGAGTTTAATTAAGAGCTCGGATTGTGAGTTCACCTGTTTTATTAGTAGCCGGCAAAGTAATTTCTAACATTCCGGCATGACCAGGTCTGAACTTGACAGGCTTGCCATTGAAGAATGCTTCGTATGTATGTTCTGCATCCATACAGACAATCATGCAGCGTTCATGGGCCTTTGTCGAATCGTCAAAAGAGATATCAGCCTTATATCCAGAACAAGTACTATTGAATTCGCTCTTCGTAATCCATACCTCAAAGCCGGTAGAAACTTTACCCGGCTTATAATAGGCAGCAAACCAATTCAAAATAGGTGATGAAAGTCCGGAAAACTGGTGCCACCCCGCTCCTCTTCCCGAAGAGATAATGAAATGCTCAAACGTAAAATAGCTTGCTGCACATTCCTTTTCCCAATTATCCAGGGCTGTATGCGCCACCCGGTAGGCTTCTTCTCCCTTACCTAAATCTAAAAGAGTTTTCCACATTACCCACTGATGGGGAAACCATACGGCACCATTCCAATACCCATCTACTTTATAATAAGGCGCAGACTGGTCTACCGTTGAAATTCCTACTTTTGTCCATAACTCATCGGGAGAAAACAGATGTCCCACCAACCTATTTACCTGATCCGGAGAACAGATACCTGCTGTCAGAGGAGTCACTCCATCCAACCCCTTGTTAAAGTTCGACCGGTCCTTATACCGTAAGATTTCCTTCGCATTCTCCAAGGAATCATGGAGCACATACCCAAAATATCCGCTTTCTTCGTCCCAAGAGTAGGTTTGCAAAGCATTCGACAGTCGTCCGATTACCTGCTCATATTCTTTCATATCCTTTTTCAGTCCCAACTCTTTTGCCGCCAGGCGCAGTATTTTCGCAGCCCGCAGATAATAAGCTGAAGTAACTACAGGAGTCACCAGTTTATTCCCCCCACGTGCATGCTGAGGCGGATAATCGTCCCATCCACCGGAATTATAGAAATAATCCCAGGTGCGAAGCAGACCGGAACCTTTCATCCGGGTAGTAGAGTAAGGATCGTTTCCAACCATAAAGTTAAAGAACTGTTTCAGTCGGGGATATAAGAATTCCAAGGTCTCACGTGACAGGCTATTGTTCCACAAATCAGCGTAAGCATACATCTGGATAGGCAATGGAGTGCCATGATGAATAAAAGCCGATTCACTCCCTACCGGAGTTGTATAGGCCTTGATGCATTCGAAAGCCTTAGCCGGATCCACATCAATCAGTCCCAGTGCAATGAATCCGGAATCCCAAGTATAAAGACTATTCCAGTTCTTGCCCGGTGTGAAATGCCTGATGTACTCTTTCTGCGTATAAACCGGATATACGATATTCGATAAAAGCGAGGCTTGCAATAAACGATTTCCCAGAAGATACTTCTCTCCGCCCGGTAACACTTTATCCTTAGACTTTGCACCTTCCGTAGATTTAACCTGCGCAATCAGTTTATCCGGAATTGAATGGAAACTCTGCAATTCTTGTTGTACCTGTTCCTTATCTCCTGTGCATACCAACATGTAAATGGTCTGTTCAGAATCTGGTTCCAGCACGACAGGACGCAAAAAAGCATTCGTATAGTGCCACTTCCTATCTCCAACCAGCCTTGACGAGACATGATCGTGCACCTTTCTCCGGAAGAAAGATTCCAATTCACCGTTCAGTATTTCCCGAACTTCCGAATGCTGATGGTTCCAAGCCACCCCATAATAGTTTTCACAGTCCTTGTACTTCAGGATAAAGTCTTTCTTGTTTTTACCTACTTCCATTGCAGGAGTAAAAGGTATCGGCGTACGGACTACTTTTACATTGCTGATATCATCCGCACTGCCTATAAAGAATCCATCCAGACCGATTTCAACGGTACTGCCCGAAATAAGTTCCAGTTTGTATTCTCCCGCCTTCTTATTCTGATAAAGAACTGATACGAAAGAAAATTCTCCCGTACCTTTCAGAGTAACAGATTGTTCTACCAGTCCTTTCAGCTGTAGTACAGCGTTCTCTCCCTTCTTTACCTTAAATCGGATGCCTATGGCTCCGTTTTCCTGATCCGGAAGGATCTTCACCTGATAACTCAGGCGGTCACCTTCGCTCCTACCGAAACCTCTCCCCAGAATCGAACCATCGAGAGACGAAGCAGTACGTTCTTCATTCCGCCGCCACCCATCATATACCAGTCTGTATTGAGGCGATTTCCGAACAGGTTCATTCTCCGTATAATCAATGGCATTATACCATTGCAGCCGCGATGCTCCTGTAGCAGTTACCTGCGGATACGTCTCAGGATAGTCTATATAAGCCATCTGGTTCAGAACCAGATTCTGAGGCATCCCTGTATTGTTGACACAATGTATTCCGACCAGTGTGCGGTTATCATCCAACACGTAATAAGTGACATCCGTATAAACCTTGTCCTTCCACTCCAGTTCATATCGATAAGTGATGCGATTCACCTCCGGATTTATCTCCCATGGATAGTAAGACGATTCAAACAGGACATGAGGCACCAACTGGCGATTCCGATAATATCCGGGCATCACGGAGAAATCAAAACGTATTCCTTTACTCATATCAGGTATGTGCGAGATGCCTGCATAGCGTTTGGAATAAGGTCCCCATGCATGTAAAGACGCTATATCATGGCTGTCCACCTGGGAGGGCAAAGAAGCCCCCATACAGTGAAAAGCCATGAAAGCGGCCAAAAATATCATCAAATATCGTTTCATCTATCTATTATTTATCGCTTGCTCCAACAAACAGATTGCAAAAACCATGTTGCAAGATCACTCTTCATTCCTTGTCGTTCCAACACTGCAGGCAGTTCATTATAACTTTTCCAGAAATCAGCGATCAAAGCGGGCATTTCGGAGGGAGCATAGGTCACTGCTTCACTCAAACTTCCCATTTTACCAAACTCTTCTTTAAAGACAATGTATGAATTACGATATTTCAGTTGTTCCATACTCTTCGCTATTCTTCGGGATGCTCCAAGAAGTCCGTTCAGATCGACCTTTTCAGACGGATAAACGATTTTAACCACCTTTTCCTGATCGCAAGCCTGAGCAGGAACATCGATCAAAAGGGCAAAATCTTCACCTGAGTACTGGTATTTAGCCGGATGTCCATTCACCGTAACAGACTGGGGAATGAGAGAAGAAAACACCTTCACCTTAAACGGGCGGGCAAGGGGCATATCCTTATAAGCACCCTCACGTTTACCTATCACAAGCGTTTGTTCATTACCATTGCGGACAGAACTCAACTTAGTCACAGCATATTCGGATGCATAATTCTTATCATTGCCATTATCTTCGTACAACTTGAACTCAGCAGTATCGCCTCCACCGGGGAAAACCGTTACTGCCACCTCTTCGTCATTGCCATTCAGATTCATCACATTATCCAGATACATGGGCAATATGGCACCAGCCTTTATATAAATCGGATATTCATCAACGGCAAAAGAGCGTTCCACAATCTGATTCCCTTTCAGCAAAGCACCTGTATGCCATTCATACCATTCTCCTTCCGGCAACCATACACGCACCTGTGCATAGTCATTCTCTACCGGAGCAGTGACCGGCATAACCAGCACATCATCTCCGAACATATATTCATTTCGGAACTCATAGGCTTCCTTATTTTCCGGATAATCATAATACATGGGGCGGCAGAGTGAAATTCCGTCATCATACCCCTTGCGGGCCATCGTATAAATATAAGGAGCCATCACATAGCGTTGGCGAATCGTTTCACGAATGATGTCACAATATTCCTTGTTGAATACCCAAGGTTCTTTATTCAATTTAGCCCCTTTCTGAGAGTGCGTACGCATAATCGGGCTTAATGCTCCGAATTGTAACCAACGGGTATACATTTCGGGATCTATCTGACTACCGATATGTCCTCCTAAGTCATGGCTCCAATAGCCATACAACACATTAGAGGCAGTAGAATTGAAATAAGGCTGAAAATCCAATGATTTCCAAGAGATCACCGCATCACCGGAAAAGCCTACCTGATAACGATGGTTTCCTAATCCTCCCCAACGGTGATATAACATCGGGCGAGTCTCCCGGCGCTTTTCCATATCACTAAAGAATGCATAATTGATCCACCACGTATTACTCAGATTCTTCATCTTCGGGTCAAACATTCCCTGCTGCCAGTCCAGCCACCAGAAGTCTACTCCATCTTTCTCCATCGGACCCAGTATATTCTTAAACATACTCCGGATGAACTTTTTATCGGAATTAACCCAGGGAATCGTCTTCTTTGTCTCAGGATCGACTCCCATGTCTTTCGCCATCTCCGTATAGTTTTCTTCGTATGCAGCCACTCCGTCTGCCGGATGCAGATTAAGAGTAATTTTCAGGTCATTCTGCTTCAGATATTTCAAGAAACCTTGGGGATTCGGAAATAAATCCCTGTTCCAAGTCCAACCGGTCCAGCCTCCTTTACCCTTCTCGGTATAATGCCAGTCCATATCTACCACCAACACATCCAAAGGAATCTGATAAGTATTAAAATTATCAATTAGGTTACGGAACTCTTTATCAGAATACAACCAATAGCGCGACCACCAATAGCCAAACGCATAGCGGGGAGGCAACGGCATCTTACCTGCAAAGAGAGTGTAGTCTTTCAGAGCTTGCTTGTAATCATGCCCGTAAGCCATGAAATACCAGTCCTGTCCTCCGTTGGCGGGACGTTCTTTCGCCCACTCCCAATCCGGATCGTTATCGAACAGAAGTCCTTGTGAATCATCAATAAAAGACCAACCATCAGTAGCCAGCAAACCGTCTTCCAACTTCAGTTGTTCCCCTTTCTTGGTATCAGCTACCCAAGTTTGAGTTTGCGTTTCACCATCCATTCCGTCCAGAGTGCGGTAAGTACCTTTCAGATTTCCTTTTTGCTGCACTCCGGGCTTCCAAGTGAATGGAAATGCCCCTTTCACCGCTTCAATCACTAGATTGTCTCCGGTAAACTGACCACTGTCTTTTTTATAACGCATCCTCATCTTAGAAGTCGTTATTTCAATCCACGCCCCTTTTGACTTCAGCTTATAGTCTACATCCGGATAGAGGCGGTTCACCGCAACAAAAGATTTGTTATCTACAAATTTGCCATCCGGAGCATACTCTAAACGGAGTGTTCCATCTGAGATAACCGTAAAGCGCACATTATTGTCAGCATATGCTATGTTTTGATGCATATCCTGAGCTCCCAACGATAACAAGATACCTTGTAACATACAAAAGGCAAGTATTAACTTTTTCATCATAGTAATATTGATATTTATGCGAATCAGGGGTTAAATGATGATTCATCGTATATTTCATCAGTTAGCAACTATACTTACAAAAAGTTCGTAAGTTTCTTCCTTTCCTGCAGCTACTCTTCCGACTCGTTGAATGAATCTGATTCAGTCAGGGACTGAATGCCTTTCACTCACTGACTGAATGCCTTTCAGTCCCTGACTCATTGTACCCCCATCCAGAAGGTATCTGAGAGGAGGGAATGGTGGTGGAAAAGGTGACAAGACAAGAAATAAAAATTACACACAAAAGACATAGATTGATTCATTTTTACCACCTTATCACTCTTTTATTCCTTTCTGGTAGGTTGCGGTCCCATATAAGAACGCTTCATACCACCAAAGTCCAATACAACCTTCTGCAAAACGGTTCCGGCATCTCCACAGATGATTTTCACTGTATGCTTGCCCGGCTTGTCTATATGAAGGGTCGTCTTATTGATCCTGCAATTCTTCAATACGCTCTCATACCAGATCTGAGCATATTCAAAGGAAGAAGTAGACGGATTCATAACGGGACCCTCATCGATACATACGCCATATTTAGTCTCAACATTAGTTGCTTCATGTCCGGCATATCCTCTATCCTTGCTTATGGGGAAGGTAGGAAGTACATAGGTGTAAACATCTACCGATCCCTGTTCAAAAGTATAGAAATCATATTCCAGACGCGGTGTATTACGTCCCGCCGTACGCTGTGCCTTTGCCATAGGATTACCCAACTGAACAGCTGTATTCTCAAATCCCAGGTTCGGAATCACAATCATCTTAATATCATCATTCTCTACCTTACGGTGGAAACTTGCCGCATCCATCGCAACATACCCATTGTTCTCTACAAACAGAGTGTCCATTTCGGCCAATGAAGGAGATGTAGGATTAAAGACGGAGATATAAACAGTTTCTTTCTCACCACGGTCGGACATAATATCCAATGTACCAAGGATTCTTTCACCAGCCGGAACCTTTGCCCAGTCGATGGAAACTTCAATACGCTCTTCGGTAGCTGTCTCTCCGGACTTCTTGCTTACCAAAATCCAATCGTTTGTTACAGATGTTTTCCATTTCAACGGAGTAGCACCTTTATTGAATACATCTATATAGTAAGATTGGCGCAGGTAAGTATTGAAACATGGCAATGGATGGAAGCTTTGCAGACCTTTCAATACTGCCTCACCCTCGGTCATTACACCCAGAGAGGCTGTAGGTGCCAGTTCAACATCTCTCAACTTCGGAAGTTCAAAATAAGCAGCCGCAAATCCTTGCTTCATGGTCATCACATGATTCCATTTACCGTCGAGCAGTGAGTTATATCCTTTGGTTATAACTTCCAGACTGTCATAACAAGCTTTTGCTGATTTCTTCAAATCCTTAGCCGATGCTCTTTGCTGAATAGCATACCAACGGTTTCTTTGTCCGTCCAGTACCATTCTGTTCAACAATTCGCATCCCTTTACCGGATAATATAATGACTGATAGAAACATGCTTTCTGTTTCTCATCGGACATATTATTCAGAATATTCTCTACGATACTTCCAATACGGCGGTATTCGCTCAAACGGTTGTCCACTTCACGATAGTTGGTCAGTGAGAAGTCCGTATCCGTATTCCGCTCTCTACCATGTTTATCAGTCGTCCACTGGTAACCCCATCCCATGAATTCGGGTTTACGTGCAAAAGCCAGCTTATAGAAAGAATTGACTACATCCTGATACTCATTGCGGTATTGGTCGCCCAACATTCCACACAACCATTCTGTACGATAATTGGCTGCTCTTTCAAAGTTGAAAGCATCAATATCGAAAGCCATTGTCAGGAAGTAATCCACTGCGAATTCACATGACTTAATGTCACCGGCATTCAGTAACCAGATGCGGTCGGCTGTTGCATCATAGGCTTTACGAAGTTCTTCGTACATCAATGTAGGAGAAACCGTATTCATCCAAAGGTGATCGTGAGGCTTGCCAAGATAAGAAGAGTGGTAATATACACCCGAACGACCCGAACGTTTCTGTTCTTTCGGACTGCTCAGACGCTTCATATAACCGTAATTATCATCCGGCCAAATGATAGTTACATCATCCGGTAGTTCCAAACCTTCATCATATACGTCCAGTACCTCCTTATAAGGAGTAAATGCCTGGGGAATTTCTTCTCCCGGTTTACCGATTGCATCGATCAACATCTGCCTTTGCGCCATCAGAGCTTCCTGAAGCATATCCTTTCTATCACCCATATCATTGCTTGCATTCATGGCTCTGTCATGCAGTCCGCGCAATGCCAGCGTATATACATTTTCAAAAGGAGCGCATTCCTTCACACGGACATTGAGCACGCTGTCTACACCTTTTTTATTATTGATGTAATCCCATTCGCCCATCTTATCGCGTTTCCATTCACTTGCCGTATTAAATAATAACGGTTCGCAGTGGGAAGCTCCCATAAGGATAGCAAAGCGGTCTGCAACCACCCTGTTCTCCGGAATCCGGTGGAATGCCATAGATGCATCGTGCATAGCCGGACACAAATAGTTGGCCTGAAGCCGAAGCAAAAGCTCACAAACTTTGGCATAAGTCCGAGGACCGAAATTGCCCAATTCTTTCTCGAAGTTATCTCTTGACCAACGGTAAAGTCCCCAGTCTTCATCATTGATGAAGATACCTCTGTACTTCACTGTAGGTTCTTTAGAAATATACTTGTCTACTCTCAGGTGTAACTGATCCTTCTTTATGATAGGAGCATCCGCCCACCAGTACCAAGGAGACACACCGATAGTTCTTGATACAGAAAGCAACCCGTAAGCAGTACCTCTGCGGTCGCTACCTACAATTACCAACGCTTTGTCCACACCCGGAAGCGGATTGCGCACAAGCTGTACCAGATAGCTTTCCCAACGATTCTTCAAAGGTTCTACATCCAGTTTCTTCTTTGCAATCATCTGGTCGATCCACTCATTATAACCCAAGGTACCGATGATAATACAGTTCTTTTGAGGCGCTTCTTTGGTAGTAGCAACGCCCAAAAGCTGTCCACTCACCTCTTTCACATCATTTGCAAATAGTCCTGCCGTAGTCTTTACAACTTCAAAGTCTTTTGCGTCATAGTACACGCAGGCTTTATCCTTCTTGCCAACGAGACTAAACACATTAGATCCGCTACTATTCTGTGATAGCGAAACCTGAGCCAGTGCTGCCGAGGAACTCAGCAGCAACATGCCTCCTAATAAAATAGATTTAAAAATTCTCATGCTTTATCGATAATTATGAATTATTTCTCCATCAGGGCAACTACACACCAAAGGTAAGGGCCTTGTGCATGAAAATCACCGGTACGACGCGGACGATCATAATAGTATTGTTTGTCATTCTTCTTATTGGTACCTACACAAATCTCTCTTACCTGATTCTTCTCGGTCAGATAATTCACTAAAGCCATCCATGCCTTGCGAGCTGCGGGCGCATACTCTTTGGCATCCAGCCAACCGTTCTTTACACCCGTAATAAAAGCAAAAGTAAACATAGCAGAGCCTGATGTTTCAGTCCAGCATTCAGGATCATCCAGCAATTGGTTCCACAGTCCTTCCGGATTCTGATATTCCTTCAGACTCTTCATCATAGTCAGATAACCTTCCATGATGCGGGGACGGTCTTTGTGATTCTTAGGTAAGTAACGAAGCAACTCTGTCATACCTGCTGCCATCCATCCGTTTCCACGTCCCCAGTAGAAGGGTACATCCGGTGCATGATAGAAGAGACCATTGGGACGTTGTAATTCATCCAGATACATCACCATTTCTTTAGCTGCACGATCTATATATTTGCTGTCATTGGTCACTTTGTAGGCATGCGTCTGCACAATAGTAATCATATACATATCGTCAATCCAAAGGCGTGTTTGCCATGAATAACCCTTCTCCGCCCACGCTTTCTCTTCAGGTTTAGCATCTTCGGGAACTTCCCATTGAGTATCAGCATAAGGCAATCCCACTTCTTTATAGCGTTCATCCTTCGTCACCCAATAAAGTTCCAAAGGCAAGCTGCCGAACATGTTTAAATCGACATGATTCTTGATAGGCAACAGTGCCTTTTCAGTAGTAAACAAATGCTCAAACCGGGCTTGCAAAAGCTTGATAAGTGCCTTATCCTTAGCTGCTGCCGCATATTTAAGAGAACCGTTCCAATAGAAGGTTTCGGGATAACCAATCCATTTTCCGGCATGTAATGCATGTTTCTCGGTTACAAAACGATAGGAAATGCGTCTACCGATTTCATCGGGGGTATACCCTTCGGGGAAATTCTTCAGAAGACTCTTCTGAGCAATTAATAACTGAAAAGGAAGTAATAATAATAACAATGTAAATACTTTCTTGTACATAATAATTTGGGTTCTATCTGTTAAAACTATAATAATTCACACTCACTGAGGTATCTGATACCGCTATTTTACCTTCAATAATCCTTTTATATCATCACATACAGCTACTGCCACCTTCGAGTCTGCACAGCCGTAATAAAGATATAGCTTCTTCTTATAATAGGCCAATCCTTCGATAAAAACGGTTCCGTCTTTATACTGTCCGCTCTTCTCAAAAGGAGCTTCAGGCATGAAGAAAGGTTTGTCCAAGCGGCCCAATACTTTATAAGGATCTTTGGAATCGAGCAGAAGTTGACCTGCACAGTAAGCGCCTGCCGGATAGTTGACATCCCCTCTCTTCTTGTCATTCTTGCCATTATACATCAATACAATGCCTTGTTTGGTACGGATGGCAGGAGGACCACATTCAGTCATCTGGCTATCAAAGTATCCGTTACGCGGCTTGGCTATCTTCAATAATTCATTGTTCTCATCCAGTACAGGATACCAGTCCGTCAGGTTATCGGAAGTAGCTGCGTGTACGGCATATTCTCCCCAATACATGAAGTACTTGCCATCCACTTTATCGATAACCAGTTTTCCACCTTTCACCTTCGTAAGAATAGAAGCTGACTTCGTTGCTATTCTGGCAAAACGACCGTCATATGCCTTCTCAAAAGCAAGGCCATGCTTAGTCCAGTTTTTCAGATCCTTGGAAGTAGCCACAGCAAGACGGGGAGTCTTCCGGTTCCATGCTGTATAAAGCATTACATACAGTCCGTCTTCGGTCATTGCTACCCGCGGGTCTTCACAACCACCCGGACATTCGATGCTTTCAAATTCATCTCCACCGGGAAAAAGTACCGGACTGTCCAGTCTCTTCATAGTCACTCCATCCGCACTCTCGGCATAACCTATACGGGAAGTTCTTTTACCTATACCTTGTGCTGAATTATCTTCGGCACGGTAAAGCACAACAATCTTTCCGTCTTTCACGGTGGCAGCTGGATTGAAGACATCACTCTCCTCCCACTTCACCTGTTCTTTTCGCATCGGGCAATGGAAAGAGGTGGGTTGTGGTACCAATACAGGGTTAACTCCCTCAGGACGTAAGAACGGGCCAATCACCCAACTCTCTTGTGGTTTCTTGTCGGTATCATCTGAAGAAGGCAGAGTAGAAAAACTACTAAGCGACAGAACTCCTATCAGACCCATTATTAGTTTTAATTTCATTTTATTTCTTTGTTTTACATGGTTAAAGTTATCGTTTTACTGACAAATACGCTTATAAATCATGGTCAGAACTTCCAGTCTGGATGTCTTTCCGAGAGTAGCTTTGGGCTTAAACCCACATAATGCACTCCATTCCTGTAGCGTTCCTTCATCAATCGCTCCGTGCAAATTAGCATTCCATTCGGGCAGATATCCTCTCAGCCCCATATATTGCGCCAAGCGGAAGTTAGGATCTTCCGGTCGTAAATCACGAAAGTAGATCAACGTTGCTTTCTGGTC
The DNA here is from genome assembly GCF_003471885.1 of Bacteroides sp. AM16-24. NCBI lineage: Bacteria > Pseudomonadati > Bacteroidota > Bacteroidia > Bacteroidales > Bacteroidaceae > Bacteroides > Bacteroides sp. AM16-24. Next base: position 14,370 of record NZ_QRKI01000028.1, on the reverse strand, counting down.
CACCAACAAATCTTGTAATCTGGACATATCTACATCCTGTACAGGCACTTTGCAGTCAATTGCCAACGAAGCAGCAATACCTGCCGCCTGTCCCAACGCCATCCAGCAAGGCTCCATACGCAATGTGGAGAAACCGATATGCGAACCGGATACAGGTACAGGTAACAGCAAATTTTCTACATTTCGGGGTAAAATAACCCCCAATGGTACCGTATAGACAGCTGTAGGATAGCTAATAAATCCATCCAAGTGTGCTCTCCCAGCTTCCCTTTTCCTGGCAGCATGTGAATCGAGTGCATAATGACTGGCTGTCACACTATTAGCATGCAAAGGTGGGCGCTCACCCGATGCTGTGGGCAAAGCATCCTTAGCAGTGAAGAAATAAACTCCTTCAAAACGTCTTCCTTCGCGTACATAAACTTGCCGGGGAAAATATTCATTATCTTGATATTCATCTTTAGCCAATCCCCATTCCAACATTGCTTTACGGAAATGCTCCGGTAGTTCCGGATCATTCTGGGCAAACCAGAATAAGCCCAATGTATAATCTTTTAAACGTTTGGCAAACTTATCTCTCCACTCCCAGGATGAAGTGGGCCACGGCCAATTCTCCTCAGGCAAATCGGTAGAAATAAATGCAGCATGCTGGTTATTGCCATCTGTCTTTTGATTGGGTAATTTCACAATACTGCTCAACTTTCTGATTCCCCAACTGTCTCCGGGTAGCTTGGTTGGATTGCCTGCAGCAATATGACGGCGATTTTCTTCCATCATCTCGTCCGTCACTTTCAGCATAACTCGTTGAGTATTCTTTCCGGTCCATACGTCTTCAATTAATGGCACATATTCATCCCTATTGTAAGATGTCGGTTTCGGAAAAAGAACTCGAATTTTAGGATCATTTGTCAGACAAAGCCGATAATTATATGCCTGAACTGCATTGTCTGCTTCCCCAGTGCTACCACTGGCAGGCAGACTTTTCCAATATTCATAAGCTCGTCCGGCTCCGGGTTCCCCAAATTCGGTTTTACTTTCCCTTCCTATACGAAAAGGCACACCGGCAGCTGCTCCCAAATCCCCTTCATAAGTAGCATCTACAAACACGTCACCCTGATAAATCTCTTTCTTCCCATTCTCACGATTCAAGATACAGATACTTTCAATACGCCCGTTCTTGATAGAGATATTCTGATTTTCAGCATCAAATTGCCGCATTAAGAGCACAGTAATCTTATCTTTATGCTCATTCAGCATATCCTGATAAATGGTTGTCGCAACAGACGGTTCAAAATGGAAGCCATCACTGCAGTCCTTCAACTGTTGAGAGTTTTCTCCATAACGATCTGCATAATATCGCTTAATCCTGGAAGTAAATTCCAGGAACAGACCGGTAGTCGCTTCCCGGGTGGCAATATCCGTTGCTCCCAGCCCGTTGGCAGGAAGTCCTCCAATATGCCGGGTACGTTCCAGAATAACTGAAGTCTTGCCCTGTCGGGCTGCTGCAATAGCCGTCATAATGCCACCGGGGTTACCGCCCACCACCACAATATCAAAATGGTTTTGAGCAGACACTCCCAAACTGAGTAGCAATAAAGCTATAAGGATATGGAATCCCTTCACGCTATTATCTTATTTGAGTTTATACTTCTGAGTATCTATATTCCAGCCTTTCAACACCAAGACTGCCCCATCAGCCAACTTCTCTTCCCCTGTTTCAATGGTGACTGTTTTCTTTTCACCCGGAATCAAAGAGAAGAAGTTATCTGAATAGAATGACGGACGTATCGGGCTCATCTTGGAATTGAGAAATTGCAACTGATTGAAAAAAGCAATACCATTGGACGTATTCTTCATCACAATGTCCACAAAATAGCGTCCATCTGCCTGACGTGTTTTATAGGAAAGCTTCACTTTGGCTGCTTTCAACTTACTCAGATCCTCAAAGCCTGATGATGTAGGACCGGTTAAGGTCTTGCTGCCTTCATACTTATCATTGGATCTCCAATAGAAGTTGGAAGAAACATCTTTGCCTTTTTCATCTTTCAACACTAACTTAATAAAGTGAACCTGGGAAATGTTTTCAGGAAAACGAATCGTCAAAATATCGTTAGCAACTCCATCTTCCGGCAAATCGACAGAAGCAGACTTTTCAAACACCTTCTTGCTATTTATATCATATACCTGAGCTATCACCTTATAACCAGTAAAGGCACGATAGTAATCGTTCACCACGGACACTGTATTTTTCAGATAGTCAAACTGAGCATGCAGCGGTTCCAGTGAATTAGCTGTATGATACAACGAAGCTGTGGGTTCCAAAGACCAATCCCACATACGGGAAGAAACCTGACGCATGGAACAGTTATGGTACCAGAACAAAAGTCCGGAACAGAAACGATCGCCGTAATCCAATTTATTATAATTCCATACTTCCCAGATACTCTTAGAATTCATAGCACCCAGCAGTTGTCCTTTTTGGGCAAACTCATCAATGGAAGATGACTTTCCATAGTTATTTACCAAATCAGTATACATGGTAGTCATCAGGTGAAAACCATTTCCATCCAGATAATCCCACACTTCCTTATTGATAGGCCAAAGGTCTTTCTCATCCATCATCTCACGAAGGATTTCCACTGTGGGAAGTGTAGGAGCACCATATTCAGGATTGAAACCATCGACACGGCTTCCACGCGGAGATGCCGTATTCTCATAGTGCTGCATCGGATTCACTTGCTTGTAAGGACTTCCGTCATGTACTCCGGCACATTCGGACTGCATCTGATAACCTCGCGTACCATCCAGTTTATTCAATAATTCAGGGGTACCGGTAACCTCAGTACTCTCATTGGAAGCCACATAATAAGCCAAGGAAGGATGATTACGAATACGCTTCACGGTAGACTCCACGTTATTCAGATAGTTGCCCTTATCGTGCGGATGGCGTGTATCACCTGTCATCCAGAATTCCTGCCATACCAATAATCCCATCTCGTCACACAACTGGAAGAAATAGTCAGATTCAGCAATTCCCCCTCCCCACATACGTAAAAGGTTGACTCCTGACTGGAGGCTATATCTCAATTCAGCATAAGTACGTTCATCGGAAGTTCTCAACATAGCCTCCGGTATCCAGTTTGTTCCACGGATAAAAAGACGTTTACCATTTACATAGAAGACACGTGATTTATCAGGTGTATTCGTATCAGAAGTAATTTCACGAATACCAAACTTCGTTTTTACCGAATCACACACCACTCCATCGATGGATACGGTCATTTTCAGCTCATACAGGTTCTGAGGCCCTTTATTCACAGGCCACCATAAGCGGGGAGCGTTAATCACCAATTGCGGGAACTCTTCTGGAGAGAAAGACAAAACTTTCTCTTCTCCACGCATAACTTTAACTTTTTTCTCGAAAGTTATATTTTCACCAAGAATCTCACCCTTCACCGTGCAATTAATAGGGTTAAAACCTGTTGTCGGATTCACAACTTCCACCGATACAAATTCGCGTGCCTGGTCGTAACCGGGTTTGCGTAATTCCGATTTCACGAAAGGATGACGCAATGCCACTTTACCGGTAGAATAGAGAGAAATATTCTTCCAGATTCCTGTATTACGGTCGCGAATGCCATCCATAAAAGTGAAGTCCCAACCCACAGTCATCAGCATGGTAGTATTCAATCCAATGTTTCCGTTTCCACCATTATGGAATTCGCCTACTGCTCCCCAGGATTTTGGTTTAGCACTGCCCGGAACATCCACCGGATATACTTTTATAGCCAACGCATTGCTCTTGTCTGTTTTTACAAAGCTGGTCACATCAATATAATCCTGCAAAAACATGCCCTTAATCGTGCTTAGCAGGTTTCCATTCACCCACACCTCAGCACGATAGTTAATGCCATCCAGTTGTAACCAGACATGCTTGCCTTCAAATGATTTAGGAACTGTAAATTCAGTCCTGAACCAATAGGTATAGAAATCACGTCCGGTTTCAGAAATATCCGGTATTAATTTAGATTCGATTTTATTATTGATACCATAATAAGGCTCAGGATATTTTTGGTTGTACACCAATGAATTCAGAACCGTACCGGGCACAATGGCAGGCAACCAATTTGTTGTCGGATAATCAGACAAAGATACTTTCTCTCCGGGATCTGTTACGTCTCCCGCCTTCATCATTTTCCACTGATAGCCCCCATTATGGGTAATATCCGAGTCAAGCCAGATGCGTTCAGAGCCTCTGGCATCATTCACTTGCGTTTGTCCGGTTACTACTGTCGAATAGGAAAACAACAGTAAAACAAAGGTAAGGGCTTTGGCCCAACTGCTTATATTCATTTTATAAGTATAAATAAGGTTTCGATATAAGATTACTAAAATAACAGAAATTATTCTTCTAAAAGCGCAACAGCACACCAAAGGTAAGGAGCTTGTCCATGATAATCGCCTACATTTTGTTTACGATCATAGTAGTATTGCTTATCGTTCTTTTTGTTGGTGCCCTCGCAAACTGATTTTACATTGTTGTTCTCATCTATGTACTTCACCATAGCCATCCATGCCTTGCGGGCAGCAGGTGCATATTCTTTAGCATCCAGCCAGCCATTCTTCACACCCTTAATGAAAGCGAAAGTGAACATGGCAGACCCTGAGGTTTCAATCCAGCAATCAGGATGATCCAACAACTGATGCCACAAGCCATTGGAAGACTGATACTTTTTCAGGCTTTTCATCATAGTGCGATAGCCATGCAGGATGCGTGGACGGTATTCACTATCTTCGGGCAAACTACTCAACAGCTCTGCCATACCGGCAGCCATCCAGCCATTACCTCTACCCCAATAGAAAGGAACATCCGGTGCATGATAGAAAAGACCATTCGGACACTGCAATTCATCCAGATACATCACCATTTCTCTGGCAGCACGGTCTATATATTTACGATCACCGGTAACTCTATAAGCCTGAGTCTGTACAATCGTAATCATATACATATCGTCAATCCACAAACGAGTTTGCCAGGAATATCCTTTCTGATCCCATTCTTTTTCTTTGGGTTTTGCATTTTCAGGAAGTTGCCATTGAGTATCGGCATAAGGAAGGCCCAAATCCAAATAACGTTGATCTTTTGTTATCTTATACAGTTCCAGAGGTAAACTGCCAAACATATTCACATCCACATGATTCTTGATAGGCAACAGAGCTTTTTCCGTCGTAAACAGAAGTTCAAATCTGTTCTGTAAAAGCTTCACAAGCTCTTGATCATTGGTGAGTGCGGCAAATTTCAATCCACCATTCCAGGTAAAAGTCTCCGGATAGCTAATCCATTTTCCGATATGAAGCATGTGCTTTCCATCTACAAAATGATATGCCAGACGTTTACCTACTTCTTTGGGAGTATATCCTTCAGGAAAATCGGTCAACAAACTTGTCTGGGCAAACACCAACTGAAAAGGAAGCAAAAACAGTAATAATAACGACTTCTTACACATAAGGTTAATTTTTTATTTATTAGACATTAAGAAATACATAATTGTTATCATGGTATATCTCTTACGAGATGGTTACAAAGATAGCACGCAGCATCTTCTCAATAGAGAAGAAGCATTCCAATAAATAGAAAAAACATCTCAAAATCGCATAAAAGTCACAATTTTATTCCCAATAAAAGCACTATCCCCCTTATCCGGCAAAATCTTTCGGAAGTACTCCAAATTGTTTCAGGAAACATTTAGAGAAATACGAAGAAGAACTAAACCCTACCATATAACAGATTTCATTAATACGACTTTCACCTTCTTTTAATAACTGGGCAGCACGTTTCAAACGTTCTATACGCAAATATTCGTTCGGGCTCAAATCCAATACCCCTTTCATTTTACGGTAGAAACTGGAACGGCTCATATTCAGACTTTCTGCCATATCATCCATACTAAATTCTTGGTTCGACAAGTTAGAAAGAATAATCTCATTCAATTTCTTGATGAATTCTTCATCAGCCTTGGTCAGTGCCATTGTATTGACTGCTACAAAAGGAGATTTAGCAAAATCCCGGCGAAGCTTTTCCCGATTGTTTATCAGATTAGAAACCACAGCCAAAAGATATTCCGGTGAAAAAGGTTTCTCAATATACGAGTCCGCCCCTAATTCCATACCCTCAATCTTAGACTGAATATTAGTCTTAGCCGTCAAGAGTATAACAGGAATATGACTATAACCCACATTTGACTTTATTGTCTTGCACAATTCAAAACCATCCATTAACGGCATGACAACATCACTCACCACCAGATTCACAAAATTACCATCCAATGCTTCCAATGCCTCTCTACCATTAGTTGCCGTAACTACAGCATATTGGGATGACAACTGACGTTCGATGAAAGCGAGCATTTCCGGGTTATCTTCTACAACCAAAACCATATGCTTGCTTTCTTTTGATTGTTTTCCCTCCGATTTATCATCCGAATATTGCTCACCAGATGCTTCTGTTTGTAACTCTGCATCCATATTCTCCATATCAGAGTCTAAAGTAATCACCGTATCCTGAATAATAGGAAGTGTCAGGACAAAGACATTGGCATCTTCACCCGGAGCCATAACCAGGGTCCCACGATGGAGTTCTGCCAGAGAACGGGAAAGAGCTAAGCCAATACCCGCACCTGTAGCAAGCTTTCCTTCCTCCTTCTGACTGAAACGAACAAAAGGCTGAAAAATCTCCTCTTTCATTTCATCGGGAATAATAACTCCATCATTCTTTGTCACTACATAAAATGCCTGTATCTCTATATCTACTTCCAACTTAATATGCATATAGCTATCGGCGTACTTCATCCCATTATTCAAAAGATTACTGATAATCTTCGTAAATGCTTCACGATTCACATGGGCGCAGAAATTTTCTTCAGGCAACTCCAGATTAAAATCAAGACCTTTCTGACGTGAAAGAGAACTAAAACGCATATAAGTTTCTTTCAAGATATTGGTAATATCACATTTAGTAAAGTTCAAGCTATAACCCTGACTCTCTACTTTCCTGAAGTCCAGGAGCTGATTTGTAAGGTTCAGTAATCTTTCCGTATTATGTTGCATAATATTCAGATCCTCGTGAGTCTCCGGGTCCAAATGCTTTTTCAAAAGAATATTCTCCAAAGGCCCTTTAATCAACGTTAGCGGAGTCCGGATTTCATGTGCCACATTGGTAAAGAAATCTATTTTAGCGTTATAAATCTCGCGTTCTTTTTCCTGCTCAAACTTCTCGAGTTGACGGCGATGCTGCCTGCTGCTGCGCTGCCTGAAATAGCAAAAGGCATATACAGAACCGACAATAAACAACAATATATAAATGCAATATGCCCAGAACGAAAGATAAAAAGGAGGAAGAATATGAATATATAGCAAATGTTCTTCAGGCCCCCAAATACCATCACTATTAGACGCTTTCACACGGAACACATAATCACCATGCCACAAATTGGAATAAGTGACAATAGGGCTTTCGCCCACAGTAATCCAGTCTTTATCAAAGCCATCCAACCTATACATCAGCTTATTCATTTTCGGCACCTGATATCCAAGGGCTGCAATACGGAAAGAAAATGAGTTTTGATTAGCCTGAAGAGTGATACTATCCGAGAAAGTGATGCTCTTTTCAAGAGGAGTATTTTCTTCATCTGCGCGGACTTCTTTATTGAACAGCATGAAATCTGTAATCACTACCGGTGGCAAGCTTTTATTCTCAGTAAATGTTTTGGGATTAAATACTACAAAACCATCAATACTACCCAGATAAATAGCGCCCGTTTCATCCTTATAACTGGAACGGTAGTTAAATTGATCACCAAGCAAGCCATTGGCCGTTGTATAACCCTTTACCTGTTTTGTTTCGGGATTAAAGCGTACTAACCCGCTATTCGTTGTCAGCCAGAATAATCCTTCTGCATCCTCTACAATTTGATAAATCACATCATTGGGCAGGCCATTGGATGAATTATAGCTGGTAAAGGTCTCCGTTTCGGGATGGAACAAGCAGAATCCTCCCCCTTGTGTAGTCAACCAGATTTGCCGATGTGAATCTTCAAAAATACTCAAAACTTTGTCATAAGGAAGACTCTCTTTATTACTTTCATTATGCACGTAGTTCTTCCATTTTTTTTCATTGACATTGTAGCAATAGGCACCATTCACATAGGTAGCTAACCATAAATTGCCACCCGAATCCTCTTTTATATCATATACAAACCTACCGGCCAACTCCTCTATTCTGTCAAAATCATCTGTCTGTTCATTATACCTCAACAGTCCGAACATGGTTCCCAGATAAATATCTCCTGTTGTTGTTCTGCAAATAGCAAAGATACTATTGTCTATCAACGAACGGGGGGAAGCATTTTTCTGATAAGTTTTCAAGATATTCCCGGTATTGGTATCTACGATTTTCAATCCTTTAGAAAATGTTCCAACCCACAACTTATCGCCAACCATACATAAGCCATGAATATTGGTAAATCCGGAACTGGGTGCAAAGAAAGAAAATGTTTTTGTCTTCGGATCAAAACGATTCAAACCACCATCCTCAGTACCAACCCATAATATCCCTTTATTATCCTCGCAGAACTCACGTACCCGCTTACCATGCAAATTATTATCCCCATCTTTCGGATAATATTTCTCAAAGTAGGTGTAAGACTTTGGATAATAGTCTACTCCTCCAAAATATGAGCCTACCCAGATACCACCTTCACTATCCTCACATAGCGAATAAACAGCATTATCAGACAAAGAATAAGGATCATCTTTAGAACTATGCAAGTGCACATACTTATTTGTGCGAAGATTATAAATATAGACTCCCGATTCTGTACCAATCCACAATTCATTATCCGAATTGACGAGCAAATCCCGGCTATATACCATTTCACCGGTTTCATCCATCAACAATAAACTCCGTAAATTACCGGAGGTAAGGTTCAATTCCTGAACCCCTTTTCTTATGGAACTGATATAGATACAATTATAGGCTCCCGGCACAATCTTCATGATGACGTCATCTTTAAAAACTTCTTCACCATCCTTCGGGGAAAGATAAGGATGAAGTGTTTTTAAATTATCCTTAGAATAGAACAAACCACTGCCGTAGAATCCAACCCAAATAGTCCCACTATTATCAGAAGTTACACTCTGAACATTGGCTGAGAAGCTGTTCAATGTATAGTTGTGAAGCTGTTCTTTTTGCGGATCATAGCAGAATAGCCCTTGTGTTTCAACAGCTATCCAAACCCGTCCTTCCTTATCTCCCGAAATTGCAGAAACAGTCCGGTCGATTTGGATGTTTTCCTTACTTTGCAAGTTAAAAGGAGCAAAGATCTCGCGGGCAGGATAATAAATATACACTCCGGCATCCGTACCAACCCAGATATTCCCTTTTTTATCTTCATAAAGACAAGTTACGAAATTGTTCCCCAAACTATGATTGTCGTTCATATCACGCTTGAAGTTTCGGAACGACATACCGTCATATCTACTCAGTCCCCCCTTAGTACCGAACCACATAAATCCCTTTTTATCCTGCATGATCGCATTGACTGTAGTTTGGGATAATCCATCCTTTATGCTAAGATTTTTGAAATAGTAATGTTCGTCTGCTGCTTGTGTCCAACAAACGATATAGCAAAGAAAACTAATAAGGGCTATTATTCTCTTCCTCATTTTTGTGTTTTTTGATAGATTCGCACGTCAAATATAGCTCAATCTGATGACAAACGATAGCAGAAATACTTCAATAAATAAAAAATTCGTCTCTTTAATACTTTTAAAAATGTAGGAAACCGTCGTTTATGAAAAGACTTCGATGAAAATAGCCCATTTCATCGAAGTAGGTTCTCTGCCACAATGCTGTTTGAACTTCTTTCATTGCCCAATAAGGCCCTCTTCATTGCCTATTTTTTATTCGTTCTACTATAGTGGAACGCAAGGATAACTATAGCGTTCCTTACGAACCACTATAGTAAAACGTAAAGTATACTATAGTAGAACGAATAAAAAGTGCCTAGTAAGCTATATCCCAATAGGCAGGCGGTGAAATAAAAGATGCCTGTAAGAGTTATTGCTATAATAGAAGAAAATAGTCGGCTTAATTCATAACCGTGCAGTCATGAATCACTCGGAAAAATGATAATTATAAGGATTCCGTTTGAAATGATAACGATGTCGGGGCAGTGGCAATGGATCCTGCAAACGCAATTCCCAAGCCACCAGTTTTGTCAACAACTCATTCTGCTTATTTACAAACTTTGAGTTTCCAAACAGGTTATTAATTTCATACGGGTCTTTCTTCAGATTATACAGTTCTCCCCTTCCATAACTGTTCATTACCAGTTTCCAGTCGCCCATACGCACCATTCGGGAAGTTCCGCTCTGAGTCCAGGTATTCAGTTCGTCAAAACGAGCCACTTTATCATGTCCCAGCGCACCTTCCTGCTCAAAAGTCAGTTTATCATCCAAAGGCACATCCTCACCACCGAAGCCCAACTGCACAACTATACTTGAAAACTCCTCTTTCGGGTATTTCTTACCTGTCAGCATCGGCCACAAACTCCGTCCCTGCACACCTACAGGTATAGAATCACCTATCACCGTACAAAAAGTAGGGAAAAGATCTGCCAATGAAACATGCGCATCTATCGCTTTAGCCTGTTTCTTTATCTGATAACCGGCCCAAACCATTGGTATACGGGTCAGGGACTCGGACAAGCCTGCTCCTTTGCGAATTAAGCCGTATTCACCGCAATAATCACCATGGTCAGACAGAACTACAATGATTGTTTTCTCAAAAAGTCCTTTTTCTTTCAAGTCCTCAATCAGTCGCTTTATCTGATCATCTATAAGGCGAATCATTCCCATATAATTTCCCCTTAATCGAGGTATATCTTTCTCTAGATCAGGACAAGAAGCATCTTCCAGTTCTGCCAGTATCTGGTACTTCTCCCCTTTCCTCAATGCATCCTGACGTGAAGTCTTCACTGGCGGAAGCTTATCCGGTGCAAACATCGAGTAATAAGGTTCACAGACTTGATAGGGATTATGTGGTTCGGGAAATGAAACCCAGACAAAGAACGGATTATCCTTCTGGCTGTCGATCCATTCTATAGCTTCATCCACTATTCTTGCGGGCTGTTGGTCCTTGACAGGTATAGGCGAAGGTTCCAGACACTGTCCGACAGACTCTTTAAAGAATTCGGAAACGGCACGTTCTCCCTCCGTCACCGGCTTATTCTTTCCCCAGTGAGAATATTCAGACCAGAAATCCATATCTTTCGAACTCAAATAGCCATGATTCTTACCCACTAAAGCAGTCTTATAATGGTTCTCCTTCAAAACAGTTACCAAATCTTTTGCATAGTGTACATCACGTACATTGTGATTCGTACGCACATGAGTAGCACTGGGGAAACGGCCTGTAAACATAGAACAACGTGCTGGACTGCTGGCAGGCATAACCGTATACGCTTTATCAAACCAGGCATTTTGGTACGCCAATTCATCGACGTACGGAGTGATTTCCATCGGAAAACCTTCACGCCCACACAAATCCGCGCGCTGCTGATCTGTCATTATCACCACAATATTGGGCTTATCTGTCTGAGCGTACAAGGACAAGCCTACCCCCTGGAGAATAACTCCTGAAAAGAGATACTTTCTTAAATCCATAACTATCTATTTTAAGTATAAGTTCCACAAACGAATAATTTCCTCTTTCACATCACTTTAAACGTATGCGAAAATAAGTCTTTTATTAGTACTCAGGTAAAATAACACATATACTTCATAATCCCAATAAAGAGATTATGAAGTATATAAATTAAAGTGGCTTTTTCAGCCAACTATGAAGAATAGAATATTTTATTCGCTCAGCAACGCATAAGCACACCAAATAATGGGAGCTTGCCCATGATAATCACCTGTAATGCGGGGACGATCCAGATAATACTGGTGGCTGTTCTTCTTGCCTGTACCGATGCAAACTTCCATCAAGTCATTGTTATCATCAAGATAGTTGCAAAGTCCCAACCATGCACGGCGGGCAATCGGTCCATATTCATCCTTGTCCAGCCATCCGTTCTTCACACCCAAAATCATGGCATACGTAAACATTGCCGAACCGGAAGTTTCCGTCCAGCAGTCCTTTTCGTCAATCAACTGGTTCCAGAGTCCATCTTCATTCACATATTTCTTCAGGTTCTCCATCATCAAGCGATATCCTTTGAGGATGCGTTGACGGTTAGGATCGTTTTCAGGAAGGTTGAAAAGCAATTCCGTCATACCAACAGCCATCCAGCCATCGCCACGTCCCCAATAGAAGGGCACATCGGGCGCATGATAAAAGAGGCCGTTCTCACGCTGAATCTCATCCAGATAAAGCACCATTTCCTTGGCAGCGCGGTTGATGTATTTTTTATCTCCCGTTACGTGATAGGCTTCGGCCTGCACGATGGTAATCATATACATATCATCAATCCAAAGGCGGGTCTGCCAGGAATATCCTTTCTTATGCCATTTACGTTCTTCATCGTTTGCCTTCTCAGGAAGAATCCACTGCGTATCGGCATACGGTAATCCCAGTTCTTTATAGCGCTCGTCCTTCGTCATGCGATACAGTTTCAGAGGCAGACAACCGAACATATTCTGGTCTACATGAATCGGAGGAGGAAGCAAGTCTTTCTCCAGATGGAACAACAGTTCAAAACGCTCTCTCAGTTTCTTGGTAAGTTCCTTGTCATTCGTCATTTCGGCGAACCGGAGCGCTCCATACCAGGTGCAGACTTCAGCATAATGTATACCTCTGTCTCCATAAAGTTGGTGTTTGGTCTCCATCAGGCGGCTACTTACCTTTTTCCCTACGATTTTTGGATTTGCTCTTACAGGGAAATTACTGAAATAATCTTGTGCGGTGATGGTACTTGTCATTACAAATACAGCCACAACAAATAGATAAATGAAACGATAATCTCTCTTCATAATTCTTATAGTCTTTAAATGAATAATTAATTTGCTCAGTTGTCTTATCATTTTCTTACGGAAAATTTATATATGCAATGGCTATCATATTTCTCTCCCGGTTTCAATAATGCTGACGGCCATTCCGGTTTATTAGGAGTATCGGGATATTTCTGAGTTTCCAAACAAACGGAAGCACGATGACCATATACGATGCCTTTCTTTCCCTTTACCGTACCATCAAGGAAGTTGCCGGCATAAATCTGAATTCCCGGTTCGTTCGTGTAAACATCGAGTACGATACCAGTTTTAGGAGATTCGAGAGTAGCACATTTCTGAGAAATATCCCCTTTTGTATTGAGTACCCAGTTATGATCGTAACCTTTACCATACTTCAATTGAATAAAATCATTATTAATGCGTGCTCCGATGGCCGTAGGTTGACGGAAATCCATGTCTGTATTTTCTACAGGAGCAATCTCACCGGTAGTCATAAAAGTACTGTCCACAGGAGTATATGCATCAGCATTAATGGTCAGTAGATAATCCGAGTTGTCTTTGGAAGGATCACCATCCAGGTTGAAATATGAATGATTAGTCAGGTTAACAACCGTAGTACGATCCGTTTCGGCACTATAATGAATATCGATGGCATTATCATCTGTCAGTGAGAAAGTGACCTTACAAGTCAAATTACCCGGAAATCCCTCTTCCCCATCTTTTGATAAATAGCTCAATTCCAAAACCTGATCACTCAGCTGATGTGCATTGAAAACCCGGAAGTCAAAGCCTTTAGAACCACCATGTAGGCAGTGGCCATAGTTATTCCGTGGCAATTGATATTCTACACCGTCTATGGTAATCTTACCCTGGTTAATGCGATTACCATAACGTCCGATGGTAGCACCAAAATTCGTAGGAAGTTTCACGTAGTCTTGAATAGAATCGAGTCCTAATACAACATCACGCATAACTCCATCTTTATCCGGTACCATTACTGATACAATACGTCCACCAAAGTTTGTAATACAAACTTCCATACCATTTTTATTCTTTAGTACAAACAGGTCTGTCTGTTTACCATCCACTTCCATACGGAAATCAGCTGGATTCAACCCTGAAGCAGTCTTTTCACTGACCTGCTTACTTGTACAGGCTGATGCTAATAGCACAAATCCTGCTAAAATAATCATAATTTTATTCATACTCGCTTATAATGTTTATGCTTTATTTTTTAGAGAAAAATTGTTCTGCACGTCCTGGTGAAAATAGTTCCCACAGCGAGGCAACCGTCCAGCCCGGAGCAAAGATATCATTGTAATATCCCTTACCATTACGACCGTAATCCCAGTTCGTGTGTTG
>NZ_QRKI01000027.1:248-34899 GCF_003471885.1 Bacteroides sp. AM16-24 | reverse complement strand
TAAGGGGGTAGAATCGCTTGGTTTTAGGGGGCAGCTTACACTGGATTTTCCAGTGTGTATCTTATCTCTTTTCTCATATTCATTTGTGCAAGATTTCGTGCAAGAAACATCATTCGAGAATGATTTTATTGTGATTCAAGCCTCATCATTAGACATCTTAAGTCTTATCTCGAACATTACCGTTAAGAAAAGCCAAGCAACGAAAAGAAAACAGAAGAAAGAGATTTTAAAGTAGAATTATCTTACGATTTCATTGATTATCAGTGTTTTACATCGAATTTCGTGCAAAATCTGTGCAAATGCCCTTATAAACAAAAAAGACAACCAAGAGTGGAAGCCTCCTAATTGCCTAATTTACAAGCCTTTCGGCTTAGTAGCGGGACCCGGGATTGAACCGGGGACCTCATGATTATGAATCATGCGCTCTAACCAGCTGAGCTATCCCGCCATCGTTTCTCGATTGCGGGTGCAAAGATATAGCTTTTCTTGAAATCTCCAAAACTTTTGCGAATTTTTCTGTGCTTTTCTTCTCTCCTCCTGGTTCTGATGCGATGTTTTACTTCTTTTCTCTCTTCCTATTTGTCAGATTAATAGTAGATTAATGTATTTATTGACCTTTTTATACTAATTTTGCAGAATAATATTGTTTGATGAACTATGAATAAAAAAGGCAGAACTGCGGAACCCGGTAGATTAATATGTTTGTGGATAGGTACTTTCATCTGTACTATGGTTACAGGGATATATGTCTATATCTTCTATAATAGCTATAAAGAACAGATACCGGAATGGAATGCATTGGCGAAAGAAACATTCGTGGAGGCGCTGAATCTGGAGGTGCAGAAACGAGGGGACATTGTTGTACCATTTGTGGCTGGTGATTCTCCAGAAGTGAAAACATTGGAAACCCCATTCAAAAGTCCTGTGACTTTGGCGAGCAAGTATGGAACGCATAGCTATGAAATACCGCGTGTGAAATTTGATAATAGTCTTATTAAAGATACCGAAAGGAGAATGTTGCTCAGCTATGTACTTGAAAAACACCCTCTGGATGCGGATGCGTTGAATCTATTTTGGGATAGTCTGTTGGTCGAGAAATCTGTAGCGGCTAATACCGGTATTCGTCTTTCAACTACTGATTTGTTGAAGAAGACTTCCACCGTTTATTCTTCCGATAGCATAAAAGTGCTACAGGGAGATAGCTTGTTGTCTCGCTATATAGGATTTCGTTGTGAAGTGGAGGCAACGGGGTTCATTGCTTATGACTGGTGGCAGGTATTAAAGGTATGGCCGCCCATCATGATATTACTCTTACTTTGGCTTTGTTTTTTCCTCCTTCTTTTATATTATAAACAGATTTCTTCCTTCTTGCGGCAAAAACTGGTGAAAAAGGAAACAGTCGTCTGTATTCAAGAGAAAAAGATAATTGTTGAAAGGAAAATGCATTTGGAGGAAGAAGCCGGGCAAACCGGATTATATGAATTGGCTGACGGGACTATTTTGGACTCAGAAAAAGGCATCCTGATGAATGGGGAAAAGACGAAGAAACTCCGGCCTCAAGTAATTGTCTTGTTGAAGTTTTTTTTACAGACCAAAAATTATCGACTAACTGCAGAAGAAATAGATAAGGAACTGTGGCAGGGGAAAGGAAAGCCTAACCAACTCTATGGTGTTATTCATCATTTGCGTGAATCATTGAAAGGTATCTCTTCTCTTGTTGTGGAATATAGAGATGAACATTATTGTTTGAAAATGCCCCATTCCATCGAGAAAAACACAGAAAAAGGATAAAAGAACAGACTTACCGATACTTACCAAAAGGTCTTTAAGTAAAGTTGGTAAGTCGTTGTAAGGCAAAATAGTTGGCATGATAGAAAATTCCGTCTACCTTTATGGACAAATATGAGGCAACTTTGTTTGTATGCTTCATACGGATATCTAATATAAATGTAGTGGAATATGAAAAACAAAATCAAAATTGCTGTAATCAGCTTGTGCGCAGTTAGCTCAATAAGTGTTTTTTGTAGTCAGAAATCTTCCGGTAAACAAATGGATGATTTGCTATTGAAGAACGTAGAAGCTTTAGCTTGGGGTGAAGGAGGGTATTCTCACTGTTTGGGTTTAGGTGATGTCGATTGCCCTTTTTCTAAAACAAAAGTTGAATATGTAATGAGTGGTTACAGCCTTGAAGACCTCTATTAATATATTATTAGTGTTTCTTTTCACGGCTTGTACTTCCGTGCCTGATGAGAGAATGACGCCCTATGTTGATTTTCCTGAAACAAGAGAATTGACAGCCCGGACTTTGTCATTGGATTCAGCTTTGTTTCGTTATCCTTATAGGGTACGTGTACAGGACGACAAGGCTGTAGTGCTTGATTTGCATGGAACGGAATATTTCTTCCATGCCTTTCACTATCCCGGCTTTCATTATTTGTCCTCTTTCGGCAAGCGAGGCGATGCTCCCGAAGAGATGCTTTCAGCCGAAAATCTTCGATGGAATGGGAACTTTTTGTGGACACTTGATTCCAATAAGTCTGAATTAACCCGGTTAGGTTTTGCTTCATCCGGTGACTCATTGCTTCGTCTGGAGACAGTGAGTCTGGATGAAGAACTGCTTCGGGCACTGGACTTTGTGCAATATGATGATTCCACCTTCATCATTCCCGATTATTCCGGTGACGGTCGCTTCTGTTTGGTAAGTCGGCAGGGTAGGTTACTTCGTAAAATAGGGACTATTCCCACTACCAATGAGGATGCTTTGAAGGATGCCCGCCCTGCTTTAGCGCAAGCATGGCGAAGTTTCATTGATTACAATCCCCGTAATGGAGTGCTGGCAGCAGTTACTCAATTGGGTGAAGTTCTTGAAATTTATAATCTGAAAGATAGTACGCATATTGTACGTATTGGCCCTAATGGCGAACCGGAGTTTCAGATAGCCCAAGGTTATGGCATACCGACCGGTATCATGGGGTTCAGTGATATACAAGTGACAGATAGTGCTATTTATGTTGTCTTTCAAGGACGTGCATTTAAGGATATTATGCAGAAAGCGAAGCAAGGTATTAACTTACCGAATGGTGGACAGAATATTTATGTATTTAGTCTGGAGGGTAAACCGCTTCGGAAGTATGTATTGGATCACTATATTCACGGGATTTCAGTAGACGAGCAGAAGGGTGTTGTAATTGCTACGGATGTGAATAAGGATGAGCCGATAATAGAATATCGTTATCATTCTGCAATATAATTCCGAAACAAAATGCTGACAGAACAGAAGTGGCCATTATGCTTTGTGAGTCGTTTAGTTTCATAAATAGTTGAAAGGAGGGATTACCAATGCAAAGGAAAAGACTCACTTAGTGAGAATAAAAAATAAACCGGTTTTAAACTGTGACGACAGCATGATGTGAAATGATCTCAGCGAGATATTCTGTATCTTGCTTCTCTGATGCACAATATTGGTTTGTGCTTGATATTGATAACTTAATGTATTTTTATTAAAAAATAAATACGATGAAAAAGTTTTTGAAATATGCTTTTGTTGCAGCACTTGTAACAGTAGCGGGTTACGGTGTCTATGCTTCACAGAAGTCTGATGCTATGTCTGATTTGATGCTGGCTAATGTGGAAGCATTAGCCCGTTATGAGGTTAATCCTGATTGTCCGAATGGATGTACTAGCAGTCTCAATTCATATTGTCATTGCTTTAAAATATATAGAGACATGAGAGAGGTACATTGGCAGTAGTGTTCTTTGTATTTTTGCTCTATATAGAGTATTTTTAGAAACATAGAGGAAAGGGGGCGCATTTCTCATGTGCCTTTTCCTTTATCCAGAATTAAGATTTCATGTAACTTAAAATTGTTTTTATGAAATACCTTTTGTTTTTTATTCTGTTTGTCCTATTATGGGGCTGTTCTAATAATTCAGGCGTTGACAAGCACTTGCGTCATTCCGGCAATATAATAAATGTAAAAGAATTAGTCCGAGAAATAGTGATAGATACTCCTCTTATTGGCGGAGGAGCAAGACCTTATATTTTAGACAAATATTTTATTCTATCCGATGGTTATTCTGAAGATAACCAAATTTTTCTTTTTGATAAAAAGAATTTTTCATATATAGCAGGAGTAGGACATTCTGGAGAAGGCCCTGATGAGATAACAAGTTTAGGAGAACTTATGCCGGACGTACTACATAAACGTATATATGTTGCTGATTACGGCAAGATGCAAATATCCGGTTATGATTTAGATAGTGTCTTGTTAAATCCGGACTATTTACCTAAATATAAATTAGAGATGAATAAAGCAGCTACGCCGGTAATGCTTTCCTATGGCAATGATACCCTTTGTTATGCTTGTTGTATTACGGCAGAACCGGGCAAACATTTTCAAGAGTCTTTAGTTACGTGGAATATGAAAACCGGAGATATACATCCATTGATAACTGGGCATCCGGAAGTTGAAAGAAAAAGGATTCGATATGCGGTTTCCTTTGAAAAGGACTTGATAGCAGTGAGCTATGACCATCACGATTTATTAGCCACTTATGACCTTCAAGGAAATCTTAAACATTATATTTATGGTCCTGATTGGGACAATGCGACGAGTAATGCTATGATTTATTATTATGGAAGCATTTGTATTTGTAATAATCATATTATTGTAGGTTATTCGGGTGAGAGAAATCCTGATGCGGGTAATATACATGTTTCTAAACTTTTGGCCTATGATTTGGATGGTAACTATATAAAGACGTTAAATGTGGGTTACAATATCATTATATTTTGTTATGATTCAGAATCTAACCGGATTATAATGGTGTTAGATGATGAGATACAATTTGCTTATCTTGACTTAGACGGTCTTTTGGGCTAATATGTAAAAGAGAGAAATGAAAGATGATCGGAAAAAGTATATTGGCGTTTTTTAATCCTTGGTTTGTATGGAAAAATTGTAGTTTATTAATATCATAGCTTATGAAATTAGTATTATATCTTTTGGTGATTTTATTCTGTGGTGCATGTACCTCAAGGGAAACAAACGAGAAGTGGCAGAACCGGAGGGCGAATATCGTTAATGTAAAAGACGATGTGAAAGAAATAGATACGGAAGATGTCCTGATAGGTGCTGTGGCACAACCATATATGTGTGGTGAGTATTTGGCTGTCATCGACTATAAATCTTTTGATAAGCTCGTGCATATCTTTGATAAGCATACGTTTAAACATATATTGAGCCTTGGAGACATAGGCCAAGGACCAACAGAAATAGCCGTTATTGGATCTATTGCATGGAATGAGAAAGAGCATGATTTATATGTGACTGACAACGGGCAACGTAAAATCCTTAGGTATAATTTGGATAGCCTTTTCAATGACTCTCTATATGCTCCAACTGTCAAATTGAAATTTGGAAATGTGCCATTTCCTGATGAGTATTACTATATCAATGATACATTGTCGTATGGTTCGTTTATACAGACTACCATTTCTTCTTTCAAACAAACCAGTGGAAAATGGAATATGAAAACAGGAGAAGCAGAACTGATAGATTATGCTCATCCTGCAGATAAAAAGAAACGGGTGGCTTTTGCTGTTTCACCCCGATATAATACGTTGGTGGAGTGTAACCGACGATTTGATTTGATAAGCTTGTACAATCTGGATGGAGAGCTACAATGTAATGTGTATGGTCCTAATTGGGATAAAAATGGTGATGGAAAGGAGCATTTTGTAGATGCGGCTATCTGTGGTGATAAAATAGTTGTTTCATACACAGGAGAAGATTGGAATCATAATGATGGGGCGAGGATACTTCATGTGTTTAATATCACGGGAGATTATTTAAAGACATTAGATATAGGACGTAGAATTAATGATTTATGTTATGATGAGGAGAATAAGCGAATTATTATGAATTTGGACGACGAATATCAATTTGCTTATCTTGATCTTGAAAAATACATTAGTAATTAGAAAATTAGGATATGGTTAATTTTGATTGGTATGAACTTTAGACACTTTATAATCATCTTTATTCTCTTTTCTCTATTTTCTTGTGGAGATCAGAAGAAAGAGGATGTTGCGGCATTGTTGAAGGCATGGAGTGGGAAAGAAATTCTGTTTCCCACAAATCCTGTATTTACAGTACAGGATAGAGATACTATTGACTTATCAATGTTGGGAAAATACAAAATCCTAACTTATGTGGATTCTATTGGTTGCATAAGTTGTAAATTGCAATTGGGGAAATGGAAAACTTTTATGGAAGAAGTGGATAGCTTAGGGATGAATTCTGTGAGGTTTCTATTTTTTTTCTCTCCTGAGAAAAGAAGAGATCTTCTGATTACATTAAAATCGGAGAGATTTACTTATCCTATTTGCATTGATAAAGAGAACTGGTTAAATGAATTGAACCATTTTCCTGTATCAGATATGAACTTCCACACATTTTTATTGGATAAGGACAATAAAGTTCTTGCTATCGGCAATCCTATCCATAATCCTAAAGTGAAAGAACTGTATTTGAAGATTATTCAAGGAGAGGAAGTGGGACAGAAAGATGAAAGTAAAGCGATAAGAACGAAAGTGGATATAGACAAAACCTCCGTTTCGTTGGGTAGCTTTGACTGGAAAAAGGAACAAAAGGCGACTTTTGTTTTGAAGAATACAGGTGGTAAGCCGTTAGTTGCTGAACACGTCAATACTTCCTGCGGCTGTACTTCGGTAGATTATTCCAAAGAGCCTGTGCAGCCGGGAAAAGAGATGGTATTGAATGTAACCTATAAAGCCGAGCATCCTGAATATTTTGATAAGACAATTACCGTATATTGCAATGTGGAAACTTCTCCGATAGTTTTGAGAATAACGGGAAATGCAGAACAACAATAATTCTCATACCAAAAGGGGCTTAGGTTGGTATATTGATAAGATTCTTAACCTATTCTTAATGTTTTTTGGGGCAGCATTGATCTGGATATTTCTTCAAGTGACATGTATTGCCACATTCAAAATTCCCAGTGACTCTATGGAGCCGTCTTTGCTTGCAGGAGATAACATCTTGGTGAATAAGGGGGTAATGGGAGGACGTTTGTTCAATGTATGGGATGCTTTGGAAGGAAAGGATGTACATATATCTCGTTTGCCGGGATTAGGGAAGATAAAAAGGAATGATGTAATAGTCTTTAATTTCCCCTATTCTAAACAGCGCTGGGATAGTGTTGCCTTTGATGTGATGAAGTATTATGTAAAGCGCTGTGTTGCATTGCCGGGAGATACATTTGAAATAAAGGATGCACGATATAAGGTGCGAGGAAAGGATACGTCTTTGGGTAATGTGGAAATGCAAGAAACGTTGATGGGTTTAGTGAAGAGAGGGAAGGCGGAAGAGCAGGGAATTGTAATGAGGGGGTATCCTTATAATTCGGCATTTACTTGGGATATAGTGAACTTTGGACCTCTTTATATTCCGGCTAAAGGGGATAACCTGAAGATGGATTCTATGCATGTTATTCTATATAAGAACATAATAGAATGGGAACAAAAAAAGAAATTGTTTGTACGTGGAGATACTGTTTTACTGAATGATAGTGTGATACAGACCTACAGCTTTATAGAAAATTATTATTTTGTAGCGGGGGATAAGGTCATGAACTCTCAGGATTCCCGTTATTGGGGATTATTGCCTGAACCTTTTATTGTGGGAAAAGCCGTCAGGATATGGAAGTCGGTAGATAATAGTACAGATAGAATAAGGTGGAACCGGATATTTAAAAAGATAGAGTGATAAGGCTATGGATACATAGAGTAAAAGATGTGATGACAGTGTCGCTGCTATTTGCTGCCGTCTGCTCTTTGTTGGGGGTGGTTGGGGTGACTACGCTTGAACTTCCTGTAGGGGAAAATGTAGGGCAATGGATATGGCTTGGTAAATCTACTCTGTTTTCAGCTGCTTGTATCATTATAACCTGCCTGTTACAACTTGTGAAGAGAGATTCCTTGAAAAAAGTGATGTGTTTCTTTCATTTTTCTGTCTATGTTTCATGGAGTTTGGTGCTTTGGGGGAGTGTCGAAGCTGTTTGGGGGTTGCGGCAATTGTATGGCTTTTCCGCTTCAGGTCACTCCCGCTATGCACTAACAGGGTCTTTCTTCAATCCGGGACCGTATGCCGGGTATTTGGCAATGGTATTGGCTGTCTGCTTGCACTTGTATCTGCATGCTCGTAAGGAACGCTTTGTTCGCTATAAAATAGAGAAAGTGGTAGTTGCAGTAGCGGGTATCTTGATTCTTTGTGTGTTGCCCGCTACAATGAGCCGTTCTGCCTGGGTGGCTGCGGCGGTTGGTTGCGGTTGGGTAGCATATATGCATCGCGATAAAAGTAAATGGAATGTGTTGTGGAAGAGGTACAAGAGGCGATTTATCTTATGGGGGGTAAGTGCACTTTTTATCTTGATGTTGGGAGGTGCCGGAGCGTTTCTTTTGAAACCTGATTCTGCATTGGGGCGTCTGTTTCTATGGAAAATAACCTGTCGGGCTGTTGTCAGCTATCCGTCAGGTTGTGACAAGGCATTCGCATTTGCTTATGGTGAGGCGCAGGAGGATTATTTTGCTCAAGGCAACTATGCCGAATGGGAAGAGCGTGTGGCCGGTAGTCCGGAATATGTGTTCAATGAATATTTGTCGCTGGCTTTGGCGGAAGGAGTTGCTGTCTGTCTAATAGTATTAATTGTTATTGGGACATGTTTATGGATAGGAGCGAAGCGTGGGCGCTATGGCATCTGCGGTGCAATTTTGTCTTTGCTTATCTTTTCCTTTTCTTCCTATCCTATGTGTTTTCCGGCTTTTGTGGTAGCAGGGGTATTCCTGCTTCTTGCTTGCGGGATAGGGGACGTTATCGGTAAGCCTCTTGTCTTGTGTGTCTGTCTCGTCCTGTGGGCAGGTGACAGTATGGAGAAGTGGCGGCAGGAAGAGGATGCCTGTCGGAAGTGGGTGTATGCCAAGATGTTTTATAGTTCGGGAGCTTATAAAGTTGCCAATAAATCTTATGGAGAACTGTATCCGGCATTGAAGGAGAAAGGGGTATTTCTGTTTGAGTACGGTCATAGCCTGCATAAGTCGGGCTTTTATAATGAGTCCAATAAGTATTTGAAAGAGGCTTGCTTGTACTCTACCGATCCAATGGTTCTGAATATCATAGGTAAGAACTATCAGGAACTGCATCGTTATGAACAGGCGGAAGCTTTTTTCTTACGGTCGGTTCATCGCTTGCCGGGCAGGATTTATCCCTATTATTTATTAGCAAATCTCTATGCTGAACCGGAGTTTTATCGGCCCGATAAATTGAAAGAGGTTGCTAATGTTGTGCTGACTAAAGAGCCTAAGGTGCATTCGACGGCAATCGAAGAGATGCGTAAGGAAATAAAGAAAATAGTAAATAAACTGGAGTGATTTATATGAGGTGTATTTATATATTTGTATGCGTGTGTGCTCTGACTTTTTTATCTGCTTGCATTGAACAACAAGATAGCCGTTTAGAAAGTGCATTGAATATGGCAGGTGCTAACAAAGGAGAACTATTGAAGGTGTTAAATCGTTATCGGGAAAGTGATAATCAAAAATACCATGCTGCATGTTTTCTTATAAAGAACATGCCCTATTATGGTTTCTATGAAGGGAAAGAATTGCAGAAATATCTTCGTTATTTTGAGGCTCATTCCACTAATATAAAAGGGGCTCAATTTATTGTAGATTCACTAAAAAAGGCGGATGGAGAGTTTTCAATAGATATGTTTACCCGTAAAAAGGATATTGAGGTAGTAGACTCCGCTTTCTTAGTTGAACATATAGAATGGGCATTCAAGGTTTGGAAAGAACAGCCATGGGGAGAAAATGTGAATTTTGATGATTTCTGTGAGTATATATTGCCCTATAGGGTTGGGGATGAGCCTCTTTCGTTATGGCGTAAGGAGTTGTATGATAAATATAATCCTCTGCTCGATAAATTCCGCAAATCAGCTGATAGCAATGATATAACAAAAGCGGCTCAGATTTTAATGGATACTTTAAGACAGGGGAAGTATCGTTATACAAGTCTTTTCCCTAAAGGACCTCATATAGGTCCGGTAGCATTGAAATGGAAAACAGGAAGTTGTCGTGAATTTGCTGATGCAATGATATATGTGATGCGTGCTCTTGGCATTCCGTGTGGCATGGATAGGGTAATACAGCGTGGCGATACTAATGCTTCGCATTTTTGGAATTTTATATTGGATAAGGGGCGTAATACATATATGGCGGAATTTCCTTATCAAGAAAAGTGGAAGAAGGCATCGGAGTATGATATAACCAAAGGAAAAGTATATCGCGTGACTTATAGCCTGAATGAGGAATTGACAAAAGAATTGAAAGATGTGCCGTCTGTTCATCCTATTTTCAGATATCCTTTTTTTCATGATGTAACGGCTACTTATCTGGGACAACAGAATGGACAAATAGTTATTCCTCAAAAAGAACTGTATGATTGCCCTCGTACTGGTGAATTGGTATACTTGTGTTTTGCAAACAAACAAGAATGGGTTCCTGTCGCTTGTACTTTTTTTGACGGGAAGGCTGTTTGTTTTGATAATGTGGAAGGAGGGATAGTGGCTATTCTGGCAACATACAATGAGAAGGGGCTTCAAATATTGTCCAATCCTTTTACGCTAAACCATGATACGGGGGAGATTCATTATCTTAATCCATTGCAAGAATCCCATATAATTAGTGTTTATAAGAAGTTCTATTTTGCAGTTAAGAATTATTTTAATACTCGTATGATTGGTGGAGTAATAGAGGGCAGCAATCAGAAGGACTTTCAGAATGTGGATACGCTATTGTTAATAAAAGAGGCTCCCTATCGGCTGTATACTGTCGCTTATCTGGATCCGGATAGGGCATATAGGTATGTTCGCTATCGTGGTGGAAAAGGTAGTTATTGTAATATAGCAGAACTTTCTTTCTATGAAAACAGTTTGGATACATTACCGATGAAGGGGAAAATCATAGGTACTCCGGGATGTTACGGAGACGATGGCAGACGTGAATATACAAATGTCTTTGATGGTAATCCGGATACATCTTTTGATTATAAATTTCCGGATACCGGCTGGGCGGGTTTAGATTTAGGGAAATCTTATCGGGTAAGTAAGGCAATATATACTCCCCGAAATGATGTGAGTTTTATTTATAAGGATAATATTTACGAACTATTTTACTGGGATAAAGGGAACTGGAATTCTCTTGGCAGACAAACAGCTGTTGCTGATTCGTTAGTATATACTGTACCTCGGAATGCTTTGTTATATCTAAAGAATCATACAACAGGCAATGACGAAAGAATTTTTGAGTATGAGGGTCGAAGACAAATATTTTGGTGATATTAACGTCGATAAAAGTTCCTCCAGAGAGATTATGGATACTTATAAGGATAATTGGAGTGCTTGCTTATTATATCGTAATAAACAATTGACAAGGCAACTGGAAGACTATCAGAAAGTTACAGCATTAGTTGGATGCTCTTCTTCTCTTATGGTTGCAATGGGACAGTTATTGTGTCTGCATCAAAAACCGGCTTATGGAATTGTCAGGGATGAGGCAGAGTGGCATAGTTTGTTTATTGTCATTGATTTGCTTTATGGAGGGTGTTTGTTAGAAACTTTGGCATCATTCTGCTTGAGTGCTCAAGAACTGAGATTGTGCTATCTGATACGTGCCCGATTGACTAATAAGAGTATTGCCCTCCTCTTTAATATTACGCCCAGGTCTGTGTTGAAGTCAAAACAGCGTATCAAGTCAAAACTATCTTTATCAGGTTCAGATAGTTTTGACAGATATATACAACAATGCTAACTTATTCGAAATAGATGATTTATATAGAGAATGAAGAACAGCGGTTTGTAGGATGCGAATAAAAAAGTCGTATTCTTTTTTGTAATTAGAAAAAAGTCTCTATCTTGGCACCGCAATAAAAAGCAAATATGAACTATGGAAAGACAGAAAATTCATCGGGAATACCTCTTGAATGCAACTTCTAAAAGCATTCTTTGGTCCGCGATAAGTACCCCCACCGGTTTGGAGGGCTGGTTTGCAGACAGGGTGCAGTCGGACGATAAAGTTGTCACTTTCTTCTGGGGAAAGACAGAACATCGTGATGCAGAGATTATAGCTGTGCGGGCTTTCTCTTTTATTCGTTTCCGTTGGTTGGATGATGAATATGAACGGGAATACTTTGAATTAAAGATGACAAACAATGAACTGACCAATGATTTTGTGTTGGAAGTAACAGACTTCACTGCTGCGGATGAAGCGAACGATTTACGTGAATTATGGGACTCTCAGGTAGAGACTCTACGGAGAACGTGCGGTTTTTAGTTAACTTTGATATAAAAATTTTCCACACTCCCTTTTTTATGCTAATTTTGTGTCTTCATTGCATGAAACGAGTAAAATGCTGCGCATAAAAAAGTTAGATATATTTATATTAAAGAGCTTCTGTACGCTCTTTATGGGCACTTTCTTCATTTGCCTTTTCATCTTCATGATGCAGTTCCTATGGAAGTATGTTGATGAGATGGTGGGAAAAGGATTGGAAATGAGTGTCCTTGCACAATTTTTCTTTTATTCTGCCCTGACATTAGTGCCAGCTTCGTTGCCATTGGCTATCTTGTTGGCAGCACTTATCACTTTCGGTAATTTTGGAGAACGTTTTGAGCTACTTGCTATGAAAGCGGCAGGTATCTCGCTACTTAAGATTATGCGCCCATTGATTGTGTTTATCATTTTCATATGTGGCGTTTCTTTTTATTTCCAAAATGTAATAGGACCAAAGGCACAGACTAAGTTATGGACATTACTAATCTCCATGAAACAGAAGTCTCCGGAATTGGATATACCAGAGGGAGTGTTTTATGATGAGATAGATGGATATAACCTGTACGTGAAGCACAAGAACCGTAAGACGGGTATGCTTTATGATGTATTGATCTATAATTTTGAGAAAGGTTTCGAAAATGCTCAGATTATTAAATCCGATTCCGGTCGTCTGGAAATGACGGCAGATAAGCAGCACTTATATCTGCATCTTTATAATGGAGAGCAATTTGAGAACCTGAAGTCTCAGAATATGAATCAAAAGAATGTACCTTACCGTCGGGAAGCGTTCCGGGAGAAACATGCTATCATTGAGTTCAACTCGGATTTTAATATGGTGGATGCCGGTATCATGAGTAGTCAGTCCAACAGTAAGGATATGGCGATGTTGCAAGCGGGTATCGATTCTATGACAGTGCAGAATGACAGTGTAGGACGTGCTTATTTCAAGGAAGCCATGAATGGTACCTATAAGATCACGGCAGACCTGAAAAAAGCAGATACTTTGAAAATAGAGCAGGCGCATTTGGGAGAATACAATGTAGACAGTCTTTTCAATGTAGCCACCTTATCACAGAAACAGAAGATTATCTCTACTGCAGTGAATCGTGCGGAAAGTGCGGGAAGCGATTGGAGTTTTAAGAGCTTTAACATTACGCAGACAGATACCAGTCTTCGACGCCACATGACGTCCTGGCACGAGAAGTTGACGCTTTCGGTGGCATGTCTTATATTCTTTTTTATCGGTGCCCCGTTGGGTGGAATTATCCGTAAGGGTGGTTTGGGAATGCCGGTTGTGGTGTCCGTGCTTATCTTTATTATCTATTATATTATTAATAATACGGGCTATAAGATGGCGCGTGACGGTCAGTGGATTGTATGGATGGGTATGTGGACAAGTACGGCTATCCTGGCTCCGTTGGGCGCGTTCCTTACTTATAAGTCTAATAATGACTCTGTGGTACTGAATGCCGATGCTTATATTAACTGGTTCAAGAAGATTGTAGGTATCCGTAGTGTACGTCATCTGTTCCGTAAGGAAGTAATTATACACGATCCTGATTATACTCATCTGCCGGCTGATTTGCAGGCATTGTCTGCTGATTGTCGTGCATACGCTGAGAGAAAAGCTTTGAAGCGTGCTCCTAATTATTTTAAATTATGGATGACAGATTCCAATGATGAGGAGATAGAAAACATAAATGATCGTCTGGAGAAATTGGTGGACGAAATGTCCAACACCAAATCTGTTCATTTGTTGAATGCGCTGAATAATTATCCTATTATTTCTGTTCATGCCCATTTGCGCCCTTTCCGTAATTATTGGCTGAATATGGTTTGCGGCTTGGTAGTACCTGTAGGATTATTTTTCTACTTCCGCATCTGGGCATTCCGTATCCGGTTGAATAAAGATATGGAGCGGATTATAAAAACCAATGAAGATGTTCAAAAGATAATAGAAACTAATCTGAAATAACCTAAATAAATAAAGGAGAAAACAGAATGGAAAAAGTGAAATTAGATACAATAGAAGAGGCTATTGAAGACTTCAAAGCTGGTAATTTTGTGATTGTAGTGGATGATGAAGACCGTGAAAATGAGGGTGACTTGATTATCGCTGCGGAAAAGATAACCCCTGAAAAGGTGAACTTCATGCTGAAACATGCGCGAGGAGTACTTTGTGCACCGATTACTGTATCCCGTTGTAAAGAGCTGGATTTACCTCATCAGGTAAGTGACAACACTTCTGTACTGGGCACACCTTTCACGGTGACTATCGATAAACTGGAAGGCTGTACTACCGGAGTTTCTGCTGCTGACCGTGCGGCTACCATACGGGCATTGGCTGACCCGGCTTCTACACCTGCAACGTTCGGACGTCCGGGACATATCAATCCGTTGTATGCTCAGGAGAAAGGTGTTTTGCGTCGTGCCGGACATACGGAAGCTACGATTGACATGGCTCGTATGGCAGGTTTGTATCCTGCAGGTGCCCTCATGGAAATCATGACTGAGGACGGTGGCATGGCGCGTCTGCCTGAGTTGAGAAAGATGGCTGATGAATTTAATCTGAAGCTGATTTCTATTCGTGATATGATTGCCTATCGCCTGAAACAAGAATCCATTGTGGAAGAAGGCGTAGAAGTAGATATGCCCACTGAACATGGACATTTCCGTTTGATCCCGTTCCGTCAGAAATCCAATGGCTTGGAACATGTGGCTTTGTTTAGAGGTACATGGGATCAGGATGAACCGATTCTGGTGCGTGTACACTCGTCTTGTGCTACAGGAGATATCTTTGGCTCTAAGCGTTGTGATTGCGGTGAGCAACTGCACAAAGCTATGGAAATGATTGATAAAGCCGGTAAGGGAGTGGTTGTTTATCTGAACCAGGAAGGTCGTGGTATCGGTCTGATGGAAAAGATGAAAGCCTATAAATTGCAGGAAGACGGTCTGGATACGGTAGATGCCAATATTTGCCTGGGACATTTGGCTGATGAACGCGACTATGGTGTAGGTGCTCAGATTCTGCGTGAACTGGGAGTACACAAAATGAGACTGATGACGAATAATCCGGTGAAACGTGTCGGGTTGGAGGCTTACGGTCTGGAAATTATAGAGATTGTTCCTATCGAGACAACTCCGAATCCATACAATGAACGTTATCTGCGTACTAAGAAAGAACGCATGGGTCACACGTTGCATTTTAATAAGTAATTTGCTGTTTTGTTTTCTAATATCAAAGAAAATAGCTTAATTTGCAGCCAAATTTATGCAACAACCATAAAATAGATAGAAAAATGAATCAATTATCAGATCGTTTGAACAGTTTGTCGCCGTCGGCGACGCTGGCTATGTCGCAAAAGAGCGCTGAGTTGAAAGCACAAGGCGTTGACGTAATTAACCTGAGTGTGGGGGAGCCTGACTTTAATACTCCTGATCACATCAAAGAGGCTGCGAAAAAAGCGATAGACGACAACTTCTCTCGCTATTCTCCTGTTCCGGGATACCCGGCTTTGCGCAATGCAATCGTGGAGAAACTGAAAAAGGAAAACGGTCTGGAATATACAGCCGCACAAATCTCATGTGCAAACGGTGCCAAGCAATCGGTTTGCAATGCTGTATTGGTATTGGTGAATCCGGGTGATGAGGTTATTGTGCCTGCTCCATATTGGGTAAGTTATCCGGAAATGGTGAAACTGGCTGAAGGTACTCCGGTTATTGTTACTGCCGGTATCGAACAGGATTTCAAGATTACTCCTGCACAGTTGGAAGCTGCTATTACTCCGAAGACTAAGGCTCTGATTCTTTGTTCTCCTTCTAACCCGACCGGTTCGGTTTATACTCAGGAAGAACTGAAAGGCTTGGCTGACGTACTGGCAAAACATCCTCAGGTAATCGTAATTGCTGATGAGATTTATGAGCATATCAACTATATCGGCAAGCACCAGAGTATTGCCCAATTCCCTGAAATGAAAGATCGTACGGTAATCGTAAACGGTGTTTCTAAGGCGTATGCTATGACAGGCTGGCGTATTGGTTTTATTGCCGGACCGGAATGGCTTGTAAAAGCCTGCAACAAGTTGCAAGGTCAATATACTTCAGGTCCTTGCTCTGTATCCCAGAAAGCTGCTGAGGCTGCTTACACAGGAACACAGGCTCCAGTAGAAGAAATGCGTAAAGCTTTCGAGCGTCGTCGTGATTTGATTGTGAAGTTGGCGAAGGAAGTTCCGGGATTCGAAGTGAATGTACCGCAGGGTGCTTTCTATCTGTTCCCGAAATGTGATTCTTTCTTTGGTAAGTCTGTTGGCGACCGTAAGATTGGCGACTCGGATGATTTGGCAATGTATCTGTTGGAGGTTGCCCACGTTGCATGTGTGGGTGGTGCTTCATTCGGTGCACCTGAGTGTATCCGCATGAGCTATGCAACCAGTGATGAGAATATTGTAGAAGCTATCCGTCGTATCAAGGCAGCATTGGCTGAACTGAAATAAGAGAAAGTATATAAATGAGAAAGCCCGGCTTCAGTTATGGAACCGGGCTTTTCTTTGTCTTTGAGTGTTGTTATTATTCTGCCGGGTGAATTGCTTCAGACGGACAAACATCAGCACAGGTACCACAATCTGTGCAAGTTTCAGGGTCGATAGAGTAGATATCACCTTCAGAGATAGCTCCTACCGGACATTCGTCAATACAAGTACCACAAGCAACACAACTGTCATTAATTACGTAAGCCATTTTCTTCAAATTTTAAATTATTAGTACTAATTAGTTCGGCAAAAATAGCGGTTTTCTTGATTAGTTGTTACCAATCATGTTTAAATTCCCTTAATTTGTACCTTGTCTAAATAATAAAGAAGAGAAAATGGGTGTACATGTGCAATAAAATGTCACTTTCACCGTTTTAGGGTTGTGAAGCGCATTTGTCTGATAATCCTTACTTTACTCCTTGCTTTCGGTGCTTCGGCACAGAAGCGGAAGGTGCAAAATCGCCCGTATATCGACCAGCGAAAGTGGCACTATGGCTTTTTAGCAGGCATTCATGTGCAAGACTATAAATTGGTGAATACGGGCTATGTGACGGAAGATGGCCAGACTTGGTTTGCAGATGTTCCTGAGTATTCTCCCGGATTTACGGTGGGGGTATTGGGCGAACTGTATCTGAATACTTTCCTTTCCCTACGTTTTATTCCAACACTGCATTTTGGAGATAAGAAAGTCGTGTTCCGCGAACAAGCCAGCGGTGAAGAGTATTCCCAATCCATGAAGTCTGCCTACCTTTCGGTTTCGATAGATTTGAAGTTTGCTGCTGAGCGTTTCAATAACTACCGTCCCTATGTGGTGGCAGGTATTGCTCCTACTTACGACTTCAGTGTGAAGAAGCAGGGAGCTTTATTGGTAAAGCCTTTCGATTGTTATGTGGAAGTAGGGTTAGGATGCGATTTTTACTTACCCTATTTCAAGTTAATACCCGAGCTGAAATTTTGTTTCGGTCTGGCAAATCTGATTAAGAAAGAACGTAAGGACCTTACAGATCAATCGTTATTGAAGTTTACACAATCTGTTGATAAAATCACTTCACGTATGATAGTGCTCACTTTCTACTTTGAGTAGGCGCTATTCCTTATAGGAAATGGTAAATGTAATAGGGGTGCCTTCTTCTTCTTCGCTTATTACGAAACTCCCACCAAAGTGCTCGAATAGCAACTGATTAATCTTAAGTCGTATGGAGACTTGTTGAGATAAAAATGCAGGATCTGCTAACGGACTATTGATAATATGGAAGATCAGCAATTCATTTCTTTCATCCCTTTCCAGTCTCATCTTTACTTCGCGGTCGGTATCATTGGGCACAGGATAGAGTAACATATTTATCACTGCCTGATTGAAGCGATTGGCATCCATTCTGAGTACCTGGCTTTCCACATCCGTTTCCAGTTGGGCGTGGATATGTCCGTCACTATTTATCCGGGCCATTCCTACCAGGTCGCTGCACATTTCCCGTATCTCGCATTCCTGTATCTGGAACTTCATCATTTTGGCTTCCAGACGTGAGAGATCGAGTACATCGTTTACCAGCTGAATCAGTTCGGTAGAATTGGTCTGGATAATTTCGGAATACTCCTGTTTTTCCTTTTCATCCAGTCCCATATCCGTAGAGAGCAGTTGAGAAAATCCCACGACATTGTTTAGCGGAATACGGATGTTATAACTCATATTCGCAAGGAAGCGGCTTTTTACCTCATTGGCTTCTTCTGCAACCTGATTCAACCGGGCGGCTTCTTTGGCATCTCTTTGTAATCGTTTCCGACTGAGATACATGTTGACTACAAAAGTAATAAGAGCCAGTAGGGCTGTTCCTATTACAGCCAAAAAGATTATATGGATTTTAGCACGCCATTGCTCTCTTTGCAGCAGAAGTTTGTCCATGTCATACAAACTTTGTATCTGTTCCATTTGTGTGTGCGACAGATTTCTGTAGAGTGAGTCCTTATCGTGCATCACTTTTTTATAGATGTCAAGAGATTCGTTTGCCCGTCCCATATCTACCAATATATCTGCCTTCATGGCAGTGTACAAGATTACATCCGGGAAAGACATTTGCTTTACCAAACGAATCGCATCATCCAGATATTCCAGTGATTTCTTGTAATCATTTAGCGAACGGTGATATTCTGCATAGGCTTGCAAGCGGGAGATCTGATAAGGCAGGAAAGTGTTGGGAGTATAATACTCATCCACTTTCTGCAAGTGTTCCCATGCTTTCTCCATATCCTTTGTGCGGATATAGTAAAGGGCATATTGGGTTTCTATCCCCATGTATAATGCGGAATATGCGTTTTGTAGTGCAGGATTAGCAGTTATCAGTTCGTTTATGGCTGTTTGCATCTGTTCCAGAGAAGAGAACATCTTGTCATTTTCGTGCAGGAACGAATAAACCAGAATAGCTTTGGACAGTAAACTGATCTTGTCCATCGGACTATCTTGCGGACTCATCAGTTGGAAAGCTTCCTCTAATGCTTGTATTCCTTCTTCATAGCGTAGTGTAGCTATGTAACTGGTCATCAGACAGAGACATGCTTCCCGCATACCATTTCGGTCGTTTAGCTTCTTAGCTTTCTCGTACATGATGTTTGCTTCATAGATGGCAAATTCTATCTGCTGGTTGATCGTGTACATTTCTATCTGCAACTTCTTAGCTTTGAAGTAGTCATTGTAATAGTTATGCTTCTCTGCCAGGTTTTCCATTCTGTCCATCCATTGTGTGACACGCTCCAGGTCCAGTTTGTTGAAGAAGTAGATGATATGTTCGTAAGTGGCAAGACTCTGATATCGCAGATTGTTCTGCGCGGTAGCTTCTTGCAACAATTTGTTTTCATAATAAAGGAATACCGGTGTTTGCTGGTCCAACCGGGCAATATCATGCAGCACGTCCAACCGGGTAGAATCGTGTGGAGCAGAGACATAAATGCGCAACAGGCTGTCTTTTACAACAGTACTTCCAGCATTGGCTGATAATAAGCCGGAACTAAGAGCCAGGCATAGTATGATCCGCTTCATCATGATTAATCCTCCTTCTTTGAGTTACTGCGTGTCTGGTGTATTGGATGTGTGAAAACGAAACGAGAGCCTCCTGTATAGTCCGGATCAATCCATATTTTGCCACCGATATGTTCAATAATTAACTGACAGATAGATAATCCAAGTCCACTGCCTTGTGCATTTTCATCCAGCTTTTCAAAACGCTGGAATATGCTTGCCTGTTTTTCTTTCGGAATACCGCAACCGGTATCCGTTACAGAGAACAAAGCCATCTCTTCCGATTGCTTCTCCAATTTTAGCGTGATACTACCGTCAGGGGTAAATTTGGTTGCATTGATCAGCAGATTTATCAGCACTTGCTGCAGACGAGAGTCATCTGTTTCAATGTATAATTCTTCCAGTGATGTTTCAAACAATAATTCTGCTTGAGTTTGTTTTACTTTACCTACGGTGTCGGTTACATTCCGGCAAGTTGCCACAGCATCATGTTCGGCTATGCTAAATTGCATTTTTCCAAATTCCAGACTCGACAAGTCGATCACATCATTAATCAATTTCAGCAGAAGTTCGGAGTTCTGTTGGATGATGTCGGTACATTGTCTCCGGGTAGAGTCATCTAAGCCCTCTTCCGTCAGTAATGCAGAAAAGCCGGACAGAGCATTGAGAGGAGTTCGTATCTCGTGACTCATATTTGATAAGAATATACTCTTGGCACGTGTTGCATTTTCAGCATTATGACGCAATTGTTCCAGAGTTTCCGTAGACATTACTACTACTTTCTTCTGTCTTCTAAGCCAGATGGCAAGCATAGAGATGAAAGTCAGTAATCCTAATCCGATGAAGATAAGAACAACAACCATCTTGTTCTGCTGTGCCTTGTTTTCCAGTTCTATCTCATCAACCTGATAAGTAGCTTTCAGGGCATTAATCTGCCGGATATAGCTTTTTGATGCAAGGGTATCAGTAACACTGTATAGTTCCTTATAAATCTGGCAGGCTTCATCAAAGTGCCCCAGCAGTTTATATAAATAGATCTTTTCCGCACAAATCCAGCGGTACTCCAGCGAGCGTTTATTATTGGATACCACTTCCAGAAGCTGGTTATAAAGTGCCAAGGCTTCATCAGCCTTCTCTTTGTCGTGGTAATCGGCAGCCAATGCGCGATAACAGGCAGCAGTGTAATAGTTGATGGAAAACTCATGGGCTATTTCATGAGTATGGTTTTTGTAAATCGAGTCTGCCTGGTGCAGATACTGGAGTGCAGTATCCTGATCTCCCGATGAGATGTAATAAGTTGCATTTTCTATAAGTATGGGGATGGCAAGCGGATGTTCCGGATTCTGTTCAAGAAGCGGATTCAGCTTCTCTACATATTCCATGGCCTCTTCTAGGCGATTCATTTGTTGTAGTTGCGTGGAGATTTTCACCAATAACCGGTAGGTTTGCGGGTTGTTTTCGGGCAGGTAACGCAGTGCATCCATATAAGAGCTCAAGGCTTTATCCTGTATGTTGGAGGCCGAATAAGCCTGTCCAATAGCCTGGTTGGAAAGAGCGATACCGAAATTGGATTTTATATCTTTAGCATATTCGTACATTAATCGTGCCCGGTCTATTGCCAGACTGAGGTCTCCTCGCATGATATATGCATTCACTTCCCACAGAACTAAAGTGAAGTAAGCTTCTTCTGTTTTGGGAGATTTCAGTGTGGGAGCCAGTTCATCGGTCCATGATATAATGCTGTCTATCGGTATGTTGGCATCATAAGGAACCTCTTTGGTTATGAGAGATTGCAAAGCAGCCAGACGTTCTTTGTCTGTACTGGTGGCGTGTATTCCTGCTGCAAAAGAGAAGAGCAAAAAGCCTGTTACTGCTGATATTATCGCAATTTTTCTCAAAGTAAAAGATATGTTTTGTTAGTTCATCCGCAAATGTAATGATAAAACTAAAAAAACAAAAGTATTTGTTGGGTAAAAACTGCAATTACTTAATTATAATCATCAATAAAGCTCTAAACCGAATTCTTCTTTCAATTGCATTAAGGCATTATTCTTTTGTGCCATCAACTGGAATTTCTCCACACGACTGTATGCACGCACTTTTTCAGTGGGGGCACTGACGCGGACAGTCATCGTTGCTTTGCTGTTTTTCAATCGTTTGCGCAAGTAGCCTTGCAGAGTAGGGATCAGGTCTGTGAATTCTTTGGCTGCAATATCATTTTCCACCACGGCTTCAAATGTAGTTGTATCCAGCATTGTCAGGTGAATAACCTGCATACGCTTGGCAAGGGCGGTTTGCTCTTGGGGTAGGCGTCCGGCATATTCCTGCCAATAGTAGTTGACATCTTTTTCATTGAAGATAAAATCTTCTTCAGGCTGTACATTTTGCTGTGTTGCTGATACTGTTGCTTGCCTTTTTTCTTCTTCACCCCGTGGATGCTTGATTGAGACTCCTAAACCGGACATCTTCATAACAGGGATTTTCTTTTCCTCTTTTCCTTGTGCCATTAATACGGCGGTAGGAGTGGGGCGCATGGCAGTTGTTTGCGAGCCAAAAGGCTGTTGGGCTTGCGGCGATGCAGGGGCAGCCTGGGCTGCAGGAACTTGTTGCACCGGCTGGGAGTGTGCCGGAGTGGCAGTTGTTGCTTGCGGTTGGGGCATAGCATGTGCGGCCTGTGGCTGCTGAGCGGCGGCAGGCTGCGAGAATATGGGTTTGATAGATTGTTTAGGGCCATGCCCACCACTGACGTCATCCCCCTCGGCGGTAAGCTGGGCAATCTGTATCAGAGTCAGTTCCACCAGTAACCGCTTATTTTTACTGGCGCGGTAATTTAAATCGCAATCATTACAAAGCTTCATAGCGCGATACAGGAAAGGTAGCGGACATTTCTGTGCCTGTGTCTGGTAGCGCTCCCGGATGCTGGCACCTACCTCAAGTAGTGACAGGGTGGCGGGATCTTTACTCACAAGTAAATCACGGAAGTGGGATGACAATCCTGTTACGAAATGGCTGGCATCGAAACCTTTATTCAGCACATCATTCAGTAACAGCAATGCATCGCTGATCCGGTTTGCCAGAAAATGATCCGTCAACCGGAAATAATATTCGTAGTCCAGTACATTCAGGTTTTCAATAACACTTTTGTAACTGATGTGCCCACCGGTGAAGCTGACTACTTGGTCGAAAATAGACAAAGCATCACGCATACCGCCATCAGCTTTCAGTGCAATGACATTCAAGGCTTCCGGTTCGGCGCTAATACCTTCTTTTGAAGCAACGTATGCCAGATGGGCAACCGTATCATCCACATTGATGCGGTTAAAGTCATATATCTGGCAACGGGACAAGATAGTAGGTAGAATCTTGTGCTTTTCTGTAGTTGCCAGGATAAAGATGGCATGACGGGGTGGTTCTTCCAGCGTTTTCAGGAAAGCGTTGAAAGCCGAAGCGGACAACATGTGTACCTCGTCGATGATATATACTTTATATTTTCCTATCTGGGGCGGAATACGCACTTGTTCCACCAGTTGGCGGATATCGTCAACGGAGTTGTTGGATGCGGCATCCAGTTCATGGATGTTGTATGACCGCTGTTCGTTGAACGCTGTACACGATTCACATTGGTTGCACGCTTCACCTTCTGCAGTAGGATTCATACAGTTGATGGTCTTAGCGAAGATGCGGGCGCAAGTAGTCTTTCCCACACCGCGCGGACCGCAGAACAGGTAGGCATGTGCCAGTTTGCCGGTAGCGATGGCGTTTTTCAGCGTAGTGGTCAAGGCACGTTGTCCCACTACCGACTCAAAGGTCGTAGGACGATATTTTCGTGCCGATACGATATAATTTTCCATGATTTGGGATATTCTTGTCCGTTACAATTTGTGCAAATGTACATAAAAAAAAGGAATTTCTCAGTTATTCCTCTTATCTTTGTAGGCGAAGAATCCCCTCCCGGTTTCTTTTTAATTATTAATTCTTTAATTATTAATTTGTTTATCAATGGATAAATTAGCGACACTTTGGGCTTTTGTCCGCAGGCGTAAATACTTGATTACGTTTGTTGCATTTGTAGTGATTGTGGGTTTTCTGGATGAAAACAGTATCGTGCGCCGTATGAGTTATGCGAATGAAATCAGTCGCCTGAATTCTGAGATAGAGAAATACCGGGCGGAATATGAAGAGAATACAGAACGGCTGAATGAGCTGGCTGTAGATTCCGGTGCCATCGAGCGTATTGCGCGTGAGAAGTACCTGATGAAGAAACCAAATGAGGATATTTACGTATTTGAAGAAGACATCGAAAAATGAAATCCCTGATACCTGCTTTGTTTACTGTAGGCGCTTTGATGGTACTGTTTGGTGCTGCCGTCTACATCACCGGCTGGGAGGTTGCTCCCTATGTTTATACAATTGGTGCTACTATGGTGGCATTGGCCCAGATCAATTCTCCTTCCAAGAGTAGCAGGGCCAATGTAAAACGCCTCCGCCGCCAACAGATTTTCGGTGCATTGCTGTTGGTGCTCACCGGCGCATTCATGTTCTTTACTCATGGAAATGAGTGGATCGTGTGCCTGACGGTTGCCGCCATACTTGAGCTATACACTGCTATCCGTATTCCACAGGAGGAGGCTAAAGAATAATATATTAAAAAGTAAATCCCACTCCGATATAGTATCCCAGCTTCTTGGACTGATTCGAATAGTTAAGTTCAGCTTCGATGGGCCCTATAATGCTGTTGTAGCAATATCCTATGCTGCCTCCTGCCAATCCATGGGTATTTGTTCCACCGAATAGATTTTCTATTTTGTTGGCTGTCCGTCCGTAACTGCCCCGCACTACGATATACTGATTCTTGTAAGTTCGTGCTCTGACTCCCAACATCCCTGTCAGTATAGCATCCGGACTTGTTTCGATGTGATTGATACCCGTGAAAGGAATTTGTTGTTCCATATATCTTCCCGGTACATTTCCACCGACAAAGTTCGATATCGCCAGTGATTGCGTATTTTTCCTGACTACCCTGCCATATACCGACGGCATGATGGTAAATACCTGGTTCGGTGAGAAATATCCACTCCAATGTGTCTGAAATACCGATACGGGACTACCCGAACCGTAAGCTATCATGTTATCCGTATAGAGCCTGTACGACGCTTCCCATTCCATTCCCTGCGTAGAGAACCGCTGGTTGTTCAGACTATTGTACATGACACTGGCCTGATAACTGAGCAAAGCCTTGTCACTTGATTTAGTAATAGAAACATCCGGTCCCGACGACCAGTCGTGATAATTATACTTCTCAAAATGAATACCTGCCTTGACGAGCAACTTGTACCAGCTTTTCGTAAATCCTATCCAAGCCGTGTGATGCACATAAGTCAGATTCATCAGCCGGTCACCTTCTTTATAAAGATTGAAGTCATTATATCCTATCTGATATCCTGTACTGAGATCCCAATTATTGCGTAGTGAGTACGTGTATTCCAGTTGTCCGAAAGTCCGCTTACCCAGCCGGGTAGTGGCGCTTAGTTGCGATTTCTTCTGTTTTCCGAGATATGCCCTTGCATTCAGTAACAATACGGCTAACTCTTCATTATCAAATCTGCCTCCTATATTTATAGTATTCACCGGCTTTTCATGTGGAGAAATTTGTGCTACGGAGGGGATCGTATCCAGCATGGTGCGCGTTGGTATTTTGAAAGGACCGGGATATTCTGCGCGATACTCCGTGCCGATACCTATTTCTTTTTTCAGTGCAATCAGTTTTTCCCAATCTTTCATGGCGGCCTCTTTACCCCTGCGCATCAGTGTGTCCAATGCTTCATGGTTGAAGCTTGCTGCCGAGTATCCATCCACATCTACCTGGATATGGATATTACTATCTTTTACATTTTTCCTGTAGCTTTCTTCTCCCACCAGGTTTATGATTTGTCCCAGCACGCTTGAGAGACTTGTCAGCTCATCCGCTTTCATTAATGGATTCTGTACATCGACCCCGATAATAATTTCCGCTCCCATTTGCCGGGCTATATCTACGGGGTAATTATCTATCAGTCCGCCGTCCACCAGTACTTTCCCATTGAGATAAACCGGAGCGAATACTCCCGGAATAGACATGCTGGCACGCATTGCTGTGGCCAGTATGCCGTTGTGGAAAACGACCTTGCTGCCATTTACTATGTTGTCCGATACGCAAGCGAACGGGATGGGGAGCCGATTGAAGGAGATAGAGTCATGATAACCCACTGTCAATTCGGAAAGCAACCGTGATATGTTTCTTCCTTTTATAATCCCTGCATCGGATACATGCGCTGATTTTCCAGCAATTGGAACAGAGAGCAAGTACTGTTTTTCCCTTAGCTTTTCGCTCAGCAGTGTGGTTCCCGGATCGGGGGTGTCAGACAGCAGAAACTTCCAGTTTTGCGCATTGACAATGCTGTCCAATTGCTGTGGGGTGTAGCCGATGGAGTATAGTCCGCCGACGAGGGCTCCCATACTGGTACCTACTACATAATCTATCGGAATTCCGGCTTCTTCTATCACTTTCAGTGCTCCGATGTGCGCCACTCCTTTGGCGCCACCGCCACTTAACACTACTCCGACTTTTTTGCGGTTCTGCGCTCCGAGCGTACAGGCGGAAAGCAGGACAATTATTAATAAGGATAAAGATTTATATTTCATAATTGGTGATTTGTTACTAATCATTTAGATAAGTAACAAATAAAGTAGGTAAATAGATTCATATTTTACCCTTCCTTTTCACTCCTATACCGTATCGGTGATATTCCCAAATGCCCTTTTACATACTTTCCGAAAAAAGATTGATTCGGGAAGTTGAATTCTTCTGCAATTTCTTTGATGGATTTATCAGAATGTTTCAGCCGGTATTTGATGTGCTCTATGGCACTCTCGTTTATCAGATCCAGTGGAGCCCTGCCGCACGCTTGCTTAATGACCTTTGAAAAATGCTTGGGGGTATAGCAAAGTGCATCGGCAAAATAAGTCACCGAACGGTGCATTCCATTATCTTTCGACAGTAACA
This sequence comes from Bacteroides sp. AM16-24, assembly GCF_003471885.1. Lineage (NCBI taxonomy): Bacteria > Pseudomonadati > Bacteroidota > Bacteroidia > Bacteroidales > Bacteroidaceae > Bacteroides > Bacteroides sp. AM16-24. Next base: position 7,903 of record NZ_QRKI01000027.1, on the reverse strand, counting down.
CCATGAACTTCCGTAAGATATGATCAGCTTGTTTAATGCTTTCTTTCGGGAACGCAGCTTTCTCCGATTCGGCCATTTCCTTGTTGAGATAACCCAGCATCTCGCAAAAAAGAGCAGAAAACAGATGTTGTACCACTGCTTTGTGGTAACAATGAGGCTCATCATTAATCTTTGCCATAATTAGCTCCCCGTAGTATTTAAAAATATTGTTATCATTCTCTTTGCTAATAGATTTTATCGGATTGTTGTGGATATGAATGGCGGTATCCCACGTGTCTTTTTCTATCTTGAGGATGCGTTGCAGAAAACGGGTAGAGAATCCTGCAAGCCTTATCTTATATTTAGGACTCATCATTGTATGTCCGATAATGGTGTTAGGGAGACCCAGCAGTAAATCGCCCGGTTGCAACTGGTAAGTCTTATTGTTGATGTCCAGTTGAATGCACCCTTCTATACAGACGGCAATGAGGAAACATTCCAATCTGACTATCTCATTACTATAAGGTATCCCATCCAGACTGTTCACTATCGCGAAGTCATCGTCTAGATAGTCAAGAATATGCTGACTGTTCTTAAAGTCCTCAATGGTTATGGTCTTAATGTTCTCTTTTTCCATATTATTCTTTTTTCTCTTTTTGCAAAGTTGGTGAATTATGGGGAAAACGGGATGTCCTATAAGCCTTTAATTTTGTTCTATATGTTGCTTATTGATAATTAGTTAGCATTAAAAATGGTAAATAACGAAAATGGAACATTCTTGGGGGAAAATTGGTCACTATGTCCTTGTTCCTTTCTCCTACATTTGTCCCAGTTTTAACAAATGACAATTAAGAGAAAGTATGATTACAGTGAACAAAAAATGGTTACGGCTGATAGGGATTGTCGGTTGTACAGTGTGGATGGCATCTTGTAAGCAGGCAACAGATGCGGGAGTGAAACCTTCTTATGCAACAATGAAAGTAGAAGCGGCGGACAAGGAGCTTTCCACCTCATATTCGGCTACGATTCGCGGGCGGCAGGATATCGACATCTATCCGCAAGTATCGGGTACTATCGAAAAACTTTGTGTAACCGAAGGGCAGACAGTGCGTCGCGGACAATTACTTTTCGTTATCGATCAGATTCCGTACAGAGCTGCGCTCAAAACTGCCACCGCCAACGTAGAGGCAGCACGTGCTGCAATGGCTACCGCCGAACTCACCTACAAGAGTAACAAAGAACTGTATGCGCAAAAAGTAGTTTCAGAGTTCAGCCTGAAAACGGCTGAGAATGCATTCCTCACCGCCAAAGCACAATTGACGCAGGCCGAAGCACAGGAAACAAATGCCCGCAACAACCTTTCCTATACTGAAGTGAAAAGTCCCAGTGACGGAGTGGTAGGTGCATTGCCCTATCGTGCAGGTGCATTGGTAAGTGCCAACATTCCTTATCCGCTGACTACGGTTAGTGACAACTCGGAAATGTATGTTTATTTCTCCATGAACGAAAATCAGTTGTTGGCTCTTACCCGCCAGTACGGCAGCATGGAAGAAGCATTGAAGAACATGCCGGAAGTGGAATTGGTGTTGAATGATAATTCGGTATATAATAAGAAAGGTGTAATAGAGTCCATCAGCGGAGTTATCGACCGCCAGACAGGTACTGTAATGGCGCGTGTAGTGTTCCCTAATGAATCACGCCTGCTTCATAGCGGAGCATCCGGCACGGTAGTGGTACCGAGCATTTATAAAGATTGTATTGCCATTCCGCAGGGAGCCACTGTGCAGATGCAGGATAAGGTAGTGGTATATAAGGTAGTGGATGGTAAAGCCGTCTCTACGCTGGTCACAGTATCCGGCATCAGCGACGGGCGCGAATATGTGGTGCTGAGCGGACTGAACCCCGGTGATGAAATCGTATCAGAAGGTGCCGGGTTGATGCGTGAGGGTACACAAGTTAAATAAGAAGGAGACTGAATTATGAAAGGAAACATATTTATAAAGCGGCCGGTGATGGCTATATCCATCTCCGTGCTGATTCTGGTCATAGGGCTTATTTCGCTCCTTACGCTGCCGGTAGAGCAGTATCCTGACATTGCGCCTCCTACGGTATATGTAAGCGCCCAATATACGGGTGCCGATGCTGAGGCAGTGATGAACAGCGTTATCATGCCGCTGGAAGAAAGTATCAATGGTGTGGAGAATATGATGTATATCACTTCCACAGCTTCCAATTCCGGTCTGGCTATTATACAGGTTTACTTCAAACAAGGCACCGACCCCGACATGGCGGCGGTAAATGTACAGAACCGTGTAGCCAAGGCACAGGGATTGCTGCCCGCCGAGGTAACTAAAATCGGTGTAAGCACGCAGAAACGTCAGACTAGCTTCCTCCAGATCGGTGCTATGGTCTGCAACGATGGACGTTACGATCAGACCTTCCTTGCCAACTATCTGGATATTAACGTACTTCCCCAGATCAAACGTATCGAAGGGGTAGGAGACGTTATGGAGTTGGGTGATACCTATAGTATGCGTATCTGGCTGAAGCCGGAGCGGATGGCACAATACAGCCTGGTTCCTTCGGATATAACTGCCGTGTTGGGCGAGCAGAACATTGAAGCTCCTACCGGTTCGTTGGGCGAAAGTTCGAAGAATGTGTTCCAGTTTACCATGAAATACCGCGGTAGGTTGAAGAGCGTGGAAGAATTTCAGAATACGGTGATCCGTTCGCAGAGCGACGGTTCTGTACTCCGCCTGAAAGACGTGGCCGATGTGCAATTGGGTACGATGACCTATAGTTTCCGTAGTGAAATGGATAGTAAACCTGCCGTTCTTTACATGGTATTCCAGACAGCAGGTTCCAATGCAACCGCCGTGAATAAAGAAATCACCGCCCAGATGAAGCAAATGGAAAAGAACCTTCCGGAGGGAACGGAATTTGTTACGATGATGAGCTCGAACGACTTCCTTTTCGCTTCTATCCATAATGTGGTGGAAACACTGATTATTGCTATTCTTCTGGTTATCCTGGTGGTATACTTCTTCTTGCAGGATCTCAAGAGTACGCTCATTCCGTCCATCTCCATCATAGTGTCGCTGGTGGGTACATTTGCCTGCCTGGTGGCTGCAGGATTCAGTCTCAACATCCTGACGCTGTTTGCATTAGTGCTTGCCATCGGTACGGTGGTGGATGATGCCATTGTGGTGGTGGAAGCGGTGCAATCCAAGTTCGATGCCGGATATAAATCGGCTTATCTCGCTACCAAAGATGCGATGGGAGATGTAACGATGGCTATCGTTTCCTGTACCTGTGTGTTCATGGCTGTGTTTATTCCTGTGACGTTCATGGGTGGAACCTCCGGTGTGTTCTATACACAGTTTGGTATCACGATGGCAACTGCCGTAGGTATCTCTATGATTTCGGCTCTGACGTTGTGTCCGGCTCTGTGTGCCATCATGATGCGCCCGTCGGACGGAACCAAGAGCGCCAAGAGTATCAACGGCCGGGTGCGTGCAGCTTACAATGCTTCATTCAATGCCGTGCTGGGTAAATATAAGAAAGGTGTGATGTACTTCATCCGTCACCGCTGGATGGTGTGGACCTCATTGATAGCTGCTGTTGTATTGCTGGTTTATCTGATGAGTACTACTAAGACAGGGCTTGTTCCGCAGGAAGACCAGGGCGTCATCATGGTGAACGTCAGCATCTCTCCGGGAAGCACGCTCGATGAAACAACGAGGGTAATGGATAAGCTCGAAAGTATTCTTCAGGATACGCCCGAAATAGAACATTATGCCCGCGTAGCAGGCTATGGGCTTATATCCGGCCAAGGAACTTCTTACGGCACCATTATTATCCGTCTGAAAGATTGGAGCGAGCGAAAAGGAAAAGATCATGGTTCGGATGCAGTGGTTGCCCGCCTCAATGGGCAGTTCTACGGTATCAAGGAAGCACAAATATTCAGTTTCCAGCCAGGTATGATTCCGGGTTATGGTATGGGTAACTCTATCGAGTTGAACCTTCAGGACAGGACCGGTGGCGATATGGCAACGTTCTACCAGGCAGTGATCGATTACCTTGGTGCTTTGAACCAGCGTCCCGAAGTAGATATGGCTTATACCGCTTACGCCATTAACTTCCCGCAGGTATCGGTAGAAGTCGATGCAGCCAAATGTAAGCGTGCAGGAATTTCTCCGGATGCAGTGCTCGATGCATTGGGCAGCTACTGTGGTGGTGCATACATTTCCAACTATAACCAGTTTGGTAAAGTGTATCGTGTGATGATGCAGGCTTCACCTGAGTATCGCTTGGACGAGCAGTCACTGGACAACATGTTTGTACGCAATGGCGCAGAAATGGCTCCGGTCAGCCAGTTCGTGACACTGAAGAAAGTGTTGGGACCGGAAACTACCAACCGTTTCAACCTCTACAGCTCCATTGCAGCCAATGTGAACCCTGCTGAAGGTTATTCTTCGGGTGAGGTACAAAAGGCTATCGAAGAAGTGGCTGAACAGGTTCTGCCTACGGGCTACGGATATGAATACGGAGGTATGGCTCGTGAAGAAGCAAGCAGTGGTGGCGGACAGACGATTTTCATTTATGCCATTTGTGTATTCCTGATCTATCTGATTCTGGCATGTCTTTACGAGAGTTTCCTGGTACCGTTTGCCGTTATCTTCTCCGTTCCGTTCGGATTGATGGGATCGTTCCTCTTTGCCAAGTTCCTCGGACTTGAAAACAACATCTACCTGCAAACGGGTGTGATTATGTTGATCGGTCTGCTGGCCAAGACGGCTATCCTGATTACGGAATATGCCATAGAACGTCGCCGTAAGGGTATGGGTATTGTGGAGTCTGCTTACTCTGCCGCACAAGTCCGTCTGCGTCCTATCCTGATGACGGTACTGACGATGATCTTCGGTATGCTTCCGTTGATGTTCTCTTCTGGTGCAGGTGCCAATGGTAACAGTTCACTGGGTACGGGGGTTGTAGGCGGTATGCTTGTCGGAACACTGGCTCTGCTCTTCGTGGTACCTGTGTTCTACATTATCTTCGAGTTCCTGCAGGAGAAAATCCGTCCGCCGATGGAAGAAGAAGCAGACGTTCAGGTGTTGCTTGAAAAGGAGAAGAGTGAAGCTGAACGAAGTGGTAAATAAATGAAAGGAGGAATGATGTATCAAGGTGAAATATTCTGGATAGAGCAGGTGGTGGCATATTGCATTGCCTTGATTCTATGGTGCATTATTGATAAGATCAATTCCCGGAAACATATTAAAGATACTGAAGAATGAAAAAACAAATCATCACATTAGCTGTCACCGGCCTGCTGCTGAGCGGTTGTGGCATCTATACCAAATACGAGCCCACTACTTCTGTCCCCGATCAGCTTTATGGTGGGGAGGTAGTGACCGAAGACACTGCCAGTCTGGGTAATATGGATTGGCGGGAGCTCTTTACCGATCCTCATTTGCAATCCCTCATCGAGCAGGGATTGCAGAATAACACCGACTATCAGTCTGCCGAGCTTCGCGTAGAAGAGGCACAGGCAACGCTGATGTCTGCCAAGCTTGCTTTCCTGCCTGCTTTTGCTCTTGCTCCGCAGGGCACTGTGAGCAGTTTCGATACGCATAAGGCTACACAGGCTTATTCACTGCCCGTTACTGCCAGTTGGGAACTGGATGTTTTCGGCCGTATGCGCAATGCCAAGAAGCAGTCGAAAGTACTGTATGCCCAAAGTCAGGACTACCGTCAGGCTGTGCGTACCCAATTGATTGCAGGAATAGCTAATACTTACTATACGCTGTTGATGCTGGACGAGCAACTCGCCATCTCCCGGCAGACAGAAGAGGCATGGAAAGAAACCGTGGCATCCACCCGCGCCCTGATGAACGCCGGAATGGCGAATGAATCGGCCGTATCGCAGATGGAAGCTACTTACTATCAGGTACAAGGCTCTGTGCTCGACTTGCAGAAGCAGATCAGCCAGACCGAGAACAGTCTTGCCCTTTTGCTTGCCGAAACACCCCGTCACTACGAACGTGGCAGTTTGCAGCAGCAGCAATTCCCCGCCGACTTCTCGGTAGGTATTCCTGTGCAGATGCTTTCCGGGCGACCGGATGTGCGTAGTGCCGAACGTTCACTTGAAGCAGCATTCTATGGTACGAATCAGGCTCGTTCCGCTTTCTATCCTTCCATTACTTTAAGTGGAAGTGCTGGTTGGACGAACTCGGCAGGAAGCATTATTCTCAATCCGGGCAAGTTTCTGGCATCTGCTGTAGGTTCATTGACGCAGCCACTTTTCAATCGGGGGCAGGTTATGGCTCAATACCGCATTGCCCGTGCACGGCAGGAAGAGGCTGCACTTGCCTTCCAGCAGAGCTTGCTTAATGCAGGCAGTGAGGTAAACGATGCTTTGACGGCTTACCAGACCAGCCAGGGGAAGAAGCTCCTGCTGGATAAACAGGTTGCTTCTCTGCAGACTGCCCTGAAAAGCACTTCTTTACTGATGGAGCATGGCAACACTACCTATCTGGAAGTGCTTACGGCCCGGCAGACTTTGCTAAGTGCGCAACTGTCGCAAACAGCCAATCATTTTACCGAAATACAAAGCTTAATTAATCTGTTCCAAGCATTGGGAGGAGGACAAGACTAAATCTCTGTATTATACTCTCTTTCTGTTACATTACTTTTATGAAAGAAGAGCCGCCCGGAAGGTGTTCCGTAGCGGCTCTTTTAATTTTTGATAGATGATTCTTTTGTCTATTTATTGAGGCGTTTTATATCGTATTCCTTGATTTCTATCTTATCAATGAAGGGATTGGCATTGAGTGTTATTCCTTTTCACAGACTCCATTCCATAAACATTCGCTGTTTGATACACATTTTCTTTCTTCATTCTCGAAAGCTATATATACTGTGAGGTTCTCTTTTAGCCATTCTTCAGGCAGCGGGAGCTCACAATAGCTATCGCTGCGTCGTGCGGTGTGGAGATGATAGACGGCTTGTCTTGTCATTTTGTTATACACCAGTGTCATCACGTTGTCCTCTTCCTGAGCATCGCCCCGGCCGCTGTTGTTTATCCAGGTAAATATTGCCTTGCCTTTTTCCAATTTTACATTGGCTTCCATTGCGGTAGTCAGAGTGCCTTGTGCTATCTTTACCTTCTCGTAATCAATACTTGCTCCTTCCGGGGTTTGTTCTATAGCGTTTGCCATGACGTATGACATTGCAGCAGTGAATCCCGTACGTTTTCCCGCACAATCTCGGTATCCGATACGTAGCAGTGGGGTGAAATTTTTCAGAAGTTCATTGGCTAACATGAACTTGCTTCGTTGTTTCATCTGTCCTTTACTTTTTGCATCTTTGTATTTTTCGGGTTTTGTACGGAGGTAATATCCATTCTTTCCTTTGCATCCTATTACATTTCCCAGTTTCCCTGAAAATCCGCTGAAGATATCTTCTTTTATTTTTGCCATAGTTCCTTGTATTTTATTTCTTTTTGCAAAGCTATCACAAATAATCGGTAGAAGCCTTCTGTTCTTCTTATTTCTTCTCCCTTTCCTGTTACTTTCTTTTTTTCTACATATTTTCTTCTATTCCTTTTTTGGTTTCTTTCTTCTTTTCTTTTTTTTCTCTTCCTTCCAGTTTTCTCCTTGCTAAATATCTCTTTTCTC